>JAFDER010000652.1 GCA_019310245.1 Deltaproteobacteria bacterium | reverse complement strand
TTCACCTGGGCACCATGTGAGGATCCGTCACCACGGTGAACCGTCACAAGTGTCAAGTGTCGGGGGCTGACCCCATTGTCAGTCGAGGTCGATGAGGCCCCGGCGGATGGCGAAGCGGGTGATGTCCGAGTTGTTGCGAAGGTTGAGCTTCTCGAGGATGCGGCTGCGGTAGGTCTCCACCGTGCTCTGGCTCAGGTTGAGCGACCCGGACACCTCGCGGGTGGTGGCGCCGCGGGCCAGCCGGACCAGGACCTGCATCTCCCGGTTCGAGAGGACCGCCTCCGGGGTCTCCCCCTCGGGCATGCCGATCCGCACGACCATCTTGTCCATGATCTCGGGGCTCACGTAGATGCCCCTCGCGGCGACCTTGCGGATGGCCAGGAGCATCTCGTCCGCCGAGGCCGCCTTGACGATGAAGCCGGAGGCGCCGGCCTGGATGAGCCGGGTCGCGTACTCCTCGTTCGCGTACATGGTGAGGATGAGGACCGTGGTCTCCCCTCCCAGAGCGACGATCTGCTGGGTCGTCTCGAGACCGTCCAGGTCCGGCAGGTTGTAGTCGAGCAGGACCACGTCGGGCTTCTCGGTCCTGCACAGCGCGACGGCCTCGTGGCCGGATCCCGTCTGCCCCAGGATCGTGATGTCGCTCTCGCCGTCGAGCAGGCGGCAGATGCCCGACCTGACGAGCTCGTGATCGTCGACCACCACGATGCTGATCATGACTTCTCCTCCCCGAGAGGCGCACGCAGGACGACGCGAGTGCCCTCGGACGGTGCCGAGCGAACCTCGATGGTGCCGCCCACGAGATGGGCGCGCTCGTGCATCCCGGTGATGCCGGATCCGCGTGCTCCCTGCTCATCGTTCATCACGAACCCCTTTCCGTCGTCGTACACGGACAGCATGAGCTCCGAGGAGGTGCACTGCAGGGAGATGTCCACGTTCCGGGCGTCCGAGTGCCTGCTGACGTTCGTGAGCGACTCCTGCAGGACCCGGTACGCGCTCAGGGCGGTCTCCGGGGGGACCTTCTCCGGATCCTGGAGCATCTGGACCGCGAGGTCGGTGCGGATTGAGGTCCGCTCCTCGAACTCCTGCACGAGCAGGCCGACCGCCGGCTCGATCCCGAGGTCGTCGAGGAGCGGGGGGCGCAGGTCCTTGCAGATGCGGCGCAGATCGCGCGCGGCATCCTCGACGAGCTTCACGGCGTTCTCGAAGCCCACAGGATCCTTGCCCGCGACCGGCACCATGCGGCTCTTCAGCCAGTCCAGCTCGAGATGCTGGGCCGTGAGGAGCTGTCCGAGCTCGTCGTGCAGATCCCTCGAGAGCCTCAGCCTCTCCTCCTCCTGGGCCAGCAGGACCTTGCGCGAGAGCTGGGCCAACCTCTCCTCCGCATGCTTGCGCTCGCTCACGTCGGTCAGGACGGCCAGGACCCTCGGCTCGCCGCCGAACTGGAAGTCGGTGCCCCTCACCTCGACGTCGAACGTGCTCCCATCCTTGCGCACGCCCACGGAATCGAGGCGGACCGTGCCGGTCCGCTCGAGGGCGCGGCTGAACCGATCGTAGACATCCTGGCGGTCGGGAGCGATCAGCTTGCGGATCGGCAGGTCGTCGAGCTCGCCCAGCCCGTAGCCGTGCATCGTGCACGCGGCGGCGTTCGCCTCCACGATCCCGCCTCGCCGGTCGAGGATGATCATGCCGTCCGTCGTCGACTCGAAGACGCTCTGGTAGCGCGAGCGTGTGGCGTCGAGGGCGCTCTCGGCCTTCCTCCTCTCGGCGATCTCGCTCAGGGCCTTGTCGCGCGCGGAGCGGAAGAGCTCCATGCGGGTCAGGAGCACGTGGACGAGGATGGCGAGCGCCACCGACAGCAGCATCTCCAGGATGAAGATCGGCAGGCTCGCGATCCAGCCGACGCCGTGCAACTGCTCCTGCCTCGGGACCACCGTGAGCCTCCAGGTCCGGTTCCGGACCGGGAAGTCGCGCGAGGCCCGGATCGGGAACTCGCTGAACCACGCGTCGTCGTGATCCGGCGTGAAGCTGAAGAGCGGCATGCCTCCGTCCGTCACGTTG
>JAFDER010000001.1 GCA_019310245.1 Deltaproteobacteria bacterium | reverse complement strand
GCGATTTCTGGAAAACAGGCCGTTCGACAAGCCCTTCGTCTAGCTCAGGTCAAGCTCGCGGCAATCCCGGGCCACGGGGAAATGCCCGGGCGGGCGTGTGCTCTAGCCCTCGGGAGGCGCCATCTCCTCGTCCTCGTCCTCGACCGTCTCGAGCGTCGTTTCCTCCACCGCCACGGTCTCGTCGTCCAAAACATCCTGCACCTCCGTGATGGATGCCTCCCCGCTGGTCGTGGTCCCCGACAGCGAGGACGACTTCGGGCCGCACGCGGCGCAGGCAAGACATAGACAGAGCACGAGCAATCCTGGCGTGTTCATGGGCGCCTCCTTCTGGGACGGGACGAATATACGTGCCCGGCAAACTAGGTGTCAATTCAAAGGGCCCGGCGACGATTGCACCGGCTGCCGGGAGGAGTTATTGTCCGGTTCCTTGAGGGACATCCAGCACGAGACAAGCGCGAGGAGGCGATGAAGATTCACGAACATCAAGCCAAGGACATCTTCAGGAAACACGGCATCCCCGTCCCCGAGGGCAGGTCAGCGTTCTCGCTGGACGAAGCCGAAAATGCGGCACGGGCGATCGCCGGGCAGAACGGCGGCAGGGTCGTCGTCAAGGCGCAGATCCACGCCGGCGGGCGCGGCAAGGGCACGGTCCTGCTGGACGGAAAGGAGACCGGCGGGGGCGTTCGCGTGGTCACCGGCGCCGACGAGGCCGTCTCCGCGGCGAGGCAGATGCTGGGAGGCAGGCTCGTCACCATCCAGAACAAGGAGGGGCAGATCATCCGGCGCCTGCTCATCGAGCAGGGCGTGGAGTTCACGACCCAGTTCTACCTGGGACTGCTCGTGGATCGCTCGACGCGCCGGCAGTGCTTCATCGCGAGCAGGGAAGGAGGCGTGGAGATCGAGAAGGTAGCGGCCGAGCGGCCCGAGGCCATCGTCCGCATCCACGTGGATCCGATCACGGGCTACATGGGCCACGTGGGCCGCAGGCTGGCAGCGGCCCTGGGCCTCGAGGGCGCAGCCGCCAAGCAGTGCGCGAAGCTGGCATGGGCGATGTGCCGCATCATCGACGCGGAGGACGCCTCGCTCGTCGAGATCAACCCGCTCGTGGTCACGACGGCAGGCGATATCATGGCCCTCGACGCGAAGATCACGATGGACGACAACGCGGCCTTCAGGCACGGGGACTGGGCGGAGCTCGCGGACGAGCACGAGGAGGATCCCGTCGAGCTCGAGGCCAGGAGCGTGGGCCTCTCGTTCGTCAAGCTCGATGGCAACATCGGCTGCCTCGTCAACGGTGCCGGGCTCGCCATGGCCACCATGGACATCATCAAGTACGAGGGAGGCGAGCCCGCCAACTTCCTGGACGTGGGAGGCACGGCCAACCAGGAAGCCGTCATGCGCGCCTTCAAGATCATCCTCTCGGACCCGAACGTGAAGGCGATCCTCGTCAACATCTTCGGCGGCATCATGAGCTGCCGCGTGATCGCGGAGGGGGTGGTGGGCGCGACGCGCGAGCTCGGGCTCTCGGTGCCCCTCGTGGTCCGGCTCGAGGGCAACGAGGTCGAGGAAGGGAAGAAGATCCTCTCGGAGTCCGGCCTGGACATCATCCCGGCGACGGGCATGCAGGAGGCGGCGCGCAAGGTGGTCGGGGCCGCCACGGGAGGTGGAGCATGAGCATCCTGGTCGACAGGGACACCAAGGTGATCGTCCAGGGCATCACGGGCAAGTACGGATCCCTGCATTCAAGAAACATGCTGGAGTACGGCACGCGCATCGTGGCGGGCGTGGCTCCGGGCAAGGGCGGGCTCAGGTTCGAGGACTCGGTTCCCATCTTCAACTCGGTGCACGAGGCCGTCGGACCCACGGGTGCGGACGCGTCCATCATCTTCGTGGCGGCGCCGTTCGCAACGGACGCGATCGCCGAGGCGCTGGACGCCGGCATCGGACTCGTCGTGGTGATCACCGAGGGCATCCCGACAAACGACATGGTCAAGATCAGGGCAGACCTCGACGCCAGGGGCGCCCTCATGGTGGGACCCAACTGCCCCGGCGTGATCACGCCGGGACAGTGCAAGCTGGGGATCATGCCCGCCTACATCCACGAACCGGGGCCGATCGGCCTCATCTCCCGCTCGGGCACCCTCACCTACGAGGCGGTCTTCCAGCTCTCGGCGCTGGGTCTGGGCCAGTCCACCTGCATCGGCATCGGAGGCGACCCTGTTGGCGGCCTCGACTTCGTCTCCTGCCTGGAGCTCTTCGAGAAGGACCCGCAGACGAAGGGCGTTGTTCTCATCGGCGAGATCGGCGGCAGCGCGGAGGAGGAGGCGGCCGCGTTCATCAAGAATCACATGACGAAGCCGGTCGCCGCCTTCATCAGCGGCGCCACGGCACCGCCCGGCAAGCGCATGGGACATGCGGGCGCGATCATCTCGCAGGGCAAGGGAACGGCCGAGGAGAAGATCGAGGCGCTACGAGAGGCCGGCGCGGCCGTGGCCGTCACGCCCGCCCTCATCGGCGAGACGATGAAGAAAGAGATGGCTTGAGATGCAACGAACCCTGTCCATCATCAAGCCGGATGCGTACGGCGCAGGCCGGATCGGGGCGATCATCGCCCTGCTCGAGAAGGGAGGCCTCCGCGTCAGGGCAGCCCGGACCCTCAGGCTCACGGCCGAGCAGGCCCGCGCATTCTACGCCGTGCACTCAGAGCGTCCCTTCTTCGAGAGCCTCGTCGCGTTCATGACCTCGGGGCCGGTGATGGTCACGGTGCTCGAGGGCGAGGACGCGATCCAGCGCAACAGGCAGATCATGGGCGCCACGGATCCGGCGAAGGCCGAGGAAGGGACGATCAGGGCGCAGTACGGGACGAACGTCCAGAACAACGCGGTGCACGGCTCGGATGCCACGGACACGGCGCTGGGCGAGATCGCGTTCTTCTTCTGCGAGAGCGATCTGGTGTAGCGCATGGGCTTCGCCATCCTCTACAACGACGCATTCCTCGAGCATCACGACGTGAGCCACCACCCGGAGTGCCCGGAGCGACTCGAGGCGATCAGGGACGTGCTCACCGAGAGCGGCCTGTGGAGCAAGGCCACGATCGTCGAGGGCCGCGAGGCGACGAGGGCGGAGCTGGCGGCGAACCACGCCCCAGAGTACGTCGACCGCGCACTGGAGCACATGCGCTCCGCCCCCGGCCGTTTCGACGCCGACACGTTCTTCTCCGAGGGGTCGAGGCTGGCATCGCTCCTCGCGGCCGGGGGAACGGTGGACATGGTGGCGTCGGTGGTCGAGCGCACGTGGGACTTCGGCTTCGCGCTGCCCCGGCCTCCCGGCCATCACGCGACGCCCACGCGGGCCATGGGCTTCTGCATCTTCAACAACGTGGCGGTGGCCGCCCGTGCCGCCCTCGACTCCGGCGCCGTGGAACGGGTGCTCATCTTCGACTGGGACGTGCACCACGGCAACGGGACCCAGGACGCCTTCTACGAGGACGAGAGGGTGATGTACGTCTCCACCCATCAGTGGCCCTTCTATCCGGGGTCCGGCCTGAGCGAGGAGGTGGGTCACGGCGCGGGGCAGGGGTACACGATGAACTTCCCGTTCCCGCCCGGCGCCGGCGACGAGGAGTACGCGTTCGTGATGCGCGAGGCCATCCTGCCGCTGATGCAGGAGTTCGATCCCGGACTCGTTCTCGTCAGCGCCGGCTTCGATGCACACCGCGACGACCTCCTCGGCTCCATGCGCCTGAGCGACGACGGCTATGCGGCGATGACGGGGATGCTGCACGTGGCCGCGAAGCAGACGTGCGGCGGTCGGCTGGCGTTCGTGCTCGAGGGCGGCTACAACGTCGAGGCCCAGGCGCTCTCCATCGAGGCCGTCATCCGGACGATGCTGGGACGCGAGTGCGAGACGATCGAGGACCCGCCACGCGAGACATACCGCAAGGTGGTGGATCGGACGAGGCAGCAGCTCAGATCCCGCTGGAAGGCGATCTTCTAATCCATCCATTCGAAATCAAAGAGAAAACCCAGCGACACGCAGGGCGGATGCCGCCCACAGCCGCGTAATCGGTCACGCACCTGGTACCCGCGCTTCCCGGAGACCGGCCGGGCACGAATCACTAACCCAACGTAAACACAGCAACTTGCCCGGGCTCCCTCCGAGGCACGGGGATTGCTGTAAGGAACGGGCGCAATGGCCCGTGCGCAGAACAGCAACCTGGCGGTCGTGCTCAACGGATGCGCGAAGAGCGTCAACGACGCCGTCGTGGATCTCATGGGCAGCCTGGTGCCGGCGAAGGACCTGTACGTTTCGCGCTCGATGAACGATGCCCGCAGGATCGTCAGGACCATCGTGGACCGGCGGTACAGGACCGTGCTCACGGGCGGCGGTGACGGCACGTTCGCTGCGTTCGCCACCCACCTCGAGACGCACCTCGACGCCGAGGACATCGAGAACTACCTGCCGCGGCTGGGGATGCTCAAGCTGGGAACGGGCAATGCCCTGGCCTCGACGTTCGGCGCCGCGCAACCCGACCGTCGGATCATCGAGCGCGACCTCGACTACGCCGCGAACGGAGCGCGCACGCGGCCGATGCGCTTCATCGACGTCGAGGGCAAGGTGGCGCCGTTTGCCGGAATCGGGCTGGACGCCCTCATTCTCAACAGCTACCGGATCATCCTCGAGCACGCGTCGAACACGCCGGCCTTCCAGGCCACCGAGGGCCTTGCCGGCTACGCCCTTGCCATCGCGGGCATCAGCCTGCCCCAGTACCTCACGGACAAGCCACCCGACGCCGTGATCCTCAACGAGGGAGGTCCGGCCTGGCGCGTCGCTCCCGACGGCAAACGCGTGGGGCCGATGATCCTCAAGGGCGAGGTGATCTACCGCGGCCCGGTCCGGATCGTCGCCGCGAGCAAGCTGCCCTACTACGGGTTCGACTTCCGGCTCTTCCCATTCGCCATGCTCCGCGACGACCGCTTCCACCTGCGCGTGGCCAACTCGTCGGCGCAGGAGGTCCTCGCAAACCTGCCGGCCGTGTGGAAGGGCCAGTACTTCTCGCGCTCCGTCAACGACTTTCTCGCGGAGAAGATCTCGATCCACCTCTCGGCGCCCACCCCGTTCCAGATCGGAGGCGACGGGGAAGGGTACCGCTCCTACATCAACATGGCCCTGAGACAGAGGCCATACGAGCTGATCGACTTCAGGCACCTGTCGAAGCGGAGGAGCCTGCCTCCAATCAAACGTCCCTGGAAGCTGGTCACGAGCGCCCTGAGGGCCGGCCAGGCCTACTGAACAACCCTCCTCGGCTCGCTACACCCGGCAGCATGTGAGCAGCGCAGGAACGTCCACGTCGGGAGAACACTTCACTTCGCCCTGCCGTGCTCGTGGTCCCAGCTGGTTCCCCGGGCGACCAGGGCGTGTCGGGGCGCGGGGTCGAAGGCACCATACAGTTCCCCGGTGCCAGAGTGCCCCGTGTTCCGACACGCCCGTGCAGCAGGGTGACGCGGACCTTGGCAGAGCAGGTCTAGACGCCGCGCGCGAGCGCGAGGAGCGCTGCGAACGGAGAGAGCAGCCGCGCCAGCGGCCCCTTCTTCTTCTTGACGCGGACGATGCCGAGGTGGTTGGGCACGGCCCGCTCGTCGGCCTTCTTGTAGCACGGATTGTTGACGAGCCCGCCCAGAGAGGGCACGACGAGGGTCGAGGACGAGCCGCCGTCGAGGTTCAGGGCGCTCCAGGCCCCGTAGGAGCGCAACAGCCGGCCGACCTGGCTCGTCTTCAGACCCTTGCTCCAGCCCTTCTGCCTGCCGTCGATCACGCAGATCCAGACCGTGTCCCGGTCCTTGCTCAGGCCGAGGGCCGTGCGGGGATGCTTGTGCACGAAAAGCGTGTGCTCGATCTGCGTCTCGACCTGCTGCCCCTGATCGAGCAGGAGCGGGATCCCCGTCAGGGCGTGGCGCATCCACGGCAGGGGCTCGGTGAGCATCTCCTCGGTCGGGCGTATCTCCACGCGCAACCTGCCGGAGGCATCGCGCGAGCCGAATCCAACGACCGTGCTCGAGTCGAAGTCCTCGGCATTCTTGGGCCAGACCTCCGAGTTCGAGACCGTGAACCCTCCCCACTCCCCGCCCCAGAACCCGCCGTTGAACGCCAGGTACGCGCCGAACTTCTCGGCGAACGAACTCGTGGTCCGGCGCCTGTTCTTGTACGGCGTGACGGTGAAGTCCCAGCCCGGGGCGTCGAGGTCCATCTCCACGATGAAGGCGTGGTACTCGGGATCCGTGCACGACTCCTCGTGAAGGACGATGCCCGCATCGAGCTTCTTGCTCTCGTGGCTCCCGCCCTTCTCGCACGGGCCCTTCGGTGCGGCCGTCGAAGGACGGGGACAGGCCGCCATCGCGAGGACGAGACAGGCCGCACATGCGCCCATTTTGGCAATGCCCATGTCTGACATATATAATAAAAACGACAGGAAGACGTCAAAATTCATCGCGATTGCTGACCCCGTCATGTCCAGCAGGCCCAACACGAAGCGCGGCGCCCTCTCCAGCCTCGCGATCCCGGTGCTCCTGGCCGGTACGCTCGCCGCCGCCTTCATGCTGTGGGAGTCGCGCCACCCGCTCTCCGCACCGACGACGGGACGGATGCAACCGACCCGTGGCCCTGTCGATCCGGACCAGGGGAAGGCCCCGGGCTCGTCGACGACTCCGGGTCCGGCACAGACCCGGGAGAAGGAGCCGGATCCAGCCACCAACCTGCTCGCCAACCCGGCCCTCATCGAGGTGGCCACGACCGACGGACGCTACGTCTCGCTCACCGACGCCTCGGGCCTGTGGGCCGTCTCGAATCCCGTCAGGCTGCTCGACCCGAGCCCCATGTCCTGGCAGGAGGGAGTGGGCATGCCCTTTGCGGGAAGATGGCTCAACCTCAGCCTGCATCGCAGCCTCGTCAGGGGCAGCTGCGTGCACGTGGACGTGGAGACCGGGGCATCGTTCGACATGAGCCTCATGGCCAAAGGCTTCAAGGAGAAACGCCACGTGGAGGCGGGCCGCGGGCTCGTCGAGGCCACGTGCGTGAAGGCAGGCTTCAGCGGCGCCTCCCTCATCGTGAGCATGAAGCCCTCGCAGCCGCTGCCTCCGGGTGCGAGACCCGTGGTCAAGGGCATCTGGATCACGCCGGATGCCGGACCTGCACCCTCGACGCCACCAGCGAGGCCCGAGCCCTGCGGCACGGCGGGGCTGAGGCTCGAGGCCGGCCGGACCCTCTTCGCACGGGCGCTTGCCTTGAAGGACGACGTGCTCGAGATCGCAGCGACCGGAGCGTTCACCTCGAGACTCGGCCTCTCGGTGAGATCGACGCCAGGAGGCACCAGCAGCCTGCTCGATCCCGAGGCGGGCAAGAGCCTGGGAGAGGGAGGGGCCGACTCTGCATCGTGGCCCCTGGGGATCACCCGTGACATGCCGGTCGAGGTCGAGGTCTCGCTCCCCGAGGAGGCACGGGGCCCGGTGTGCATCGAGCGCCTCGCCCTGAGGCGCGCCCAGCCGGCGCCGGCCGCCGTGGCATCCGAGATCCCGGACGTGGACGGGGTCGTCCTCATCCTCGTCGACACCCTGCGCGCCGACGCGGCCCGTGCGTTCAACGCTCGCAGCACCGTGGAGACGCCGATCATGGAGGAACTGGCCGGGGAGTCTCTCGTGTTCGAAGACGCTACGGCGCATGCCAACTACACGAAGCCGTCCGTGGCATCGATCCTCACGGGGGTCTATCCACACGAGACGGGCGCCCTGAGCCACAAGGGCGTCCTGTGGGACGAGACGACGATGGTGACGGAGATGCTCGAGGCGGCCGGGGTGGAGACGGTCGGCCTGTTCTCGAACCGCTTCCTCACGAGCCGCTTCGGGTTCATGCGCGGGTGGGACACCGACGTGCACGTGAATGCATACAAGGCCTGCGTGAGCGGAGACATCGTCACGGATGCGGCGAAGGACCTCCTCGAGGCCTGGCACCCCAAAGGACCGTTCTTCCTCTACATCCACCTCATGGATCCACACGCGCCCTATGATCCACCCACGTCGTTCGAGATCAAGTACGTGGGTCACCGCGTGCTCGAGGGCAGGATCACGCCGAGGAGCACATCCAGCTTCATCACCAACCTGAGGCGCGGCAAGGTCGAGCCTCCGGACGTCAAGGAGCTCAAGATCCTCAAGGGGCTCTACCGGGGGGACGTGGCGTCGCTGGACGAGGTCCTCGGGCGCGTGCTCGCCATGCTCGAGCGGGAGGGGATCCTCGACAGGGCACTGCTCGTGGTCACGTCGGATCACGGGGAGGAGTTCATGGAGCACGGATGGCTGGGCCACGGCACGAACATCCATCCCGAGCTCACGCACATCCCCCTTCTGCTGCGCTTTCCGGGGGGCAGCCCGAGTGGCACGATCGAAGGGCTCGTGGGCCACGTCGACCTCGTGCCCACGATCCTGGACGCATTCGGAAGGGATGCACCCGACGGCCTGGATGGCCGCAGCCTTCTCGACAGGATCACGGAGCCGGTGCACCTGGCCTCGCCGCCCGCCCACCTCCTCGAGCACTGGAACGGCACGTACGGGCTGAGGCTCGGACAGTGGATGCTCATCGCCCACCGCAAGTCCACGTCGATCGCGCGGCTCAAGGGCCAGAAGGTCTGGTACCAGGACGCCGGACGCAACCCCGTCAAGTGGCTCTACCTGCGAGAGCGGCTCGCCCTGCTCATCCTGGAGAACCGCAAGGCCGAGATCGCAGAGCATGAGGTGAAGCTGGACGAGCAGACGAGATCCCAGCTCGAGGCGCTGGGATACATCATGGACGGCAAGGACGGGGTGGCCGGCCCGGAGGAGATCAGCCTCCCCTGAGCATGCACACGGTGACGCCGTCACCGCCCTCGCCGCGCTTCCCCGGCCTGAAGCTCACCACCTTCTTCAGGTGCCTGAGGTAACGGCGCAGCCCGTTCTTCAGCACGCCCTTGCCGTGCCCGTGGATCACGAACACCTCCTCGATGCCCATCTCGATGGCCTGATCGATGAATGCATCGAGATCGATCTGCGCCTCGTCCAGGCCCTGGCCCCTGAGATCGAGGGTGTTGTAGGCCGTCTGCAGGGACTCGTCCTCGTCCCCGCCGGAAGGCGGGTTGCGATTCTGCTCCATGGATTGCCCTCCTGCCGGCTCGTCCGGCTCTCGAGTGGCCCTCGCGACGTCGGCAAGAGCCACGGTCCAGGCGATGGCGCCCCTTCGGATGCGGACACGATCCCCGTCGACGCTCTCCACCACGCCGTCGAGGTCGAGGCGCGGCACGTACACGCTCTCGCCGGCGACGAGCGGACCGGGACCGAGCGACTCGGTCGGGCGCGGCGGCCTCGCCAGCCGGCTCACGGAACCTTCGGGGGCGAGCACGCGACTCACCCTGCTGGCCAGCTTCTCCGAGCTCTCGACCGCAGGCTCGGCAACGGGCCTGCGCCTGAGCACCTTGTGCGCATGCTTGAGCTCCGAGCGAAGAACGGTCAGCTCCGTCGCGAGGTAGCGCTCCTCGGTCCTCATCCGGCGCCTCTGGCTCTCCATCAGCTCCATCTCGCGCGACTCGAGCTGCACCTCCCGCGACCTGAGCCTCTCCTCGAGATCCTCGGCCTCGCCCAGACGCCTCTCGAGATCCTCGCGCAGCCGCTCGAGCACGACGAGGCGTCCATGCTCCGGGCCGTGGCCGCCCTCGAGGATGGCCCGGGCACGCGATACGACGCTCCGGGGCAGGCCGAAGCGCTCGGCAACGAGGAGCCCGCCGGAGGTGCCGGGCATGCCCACGTGCAGCTTGAACGTGGGCTCGAGGGCCTCCAGATCGAATCCCATGCCCGCGGCCACGAGCCTGTCGCTCGAGATGGAGAGCCTCTTGAGGGGCTCGAAGTGGGTGGCCAGGATCACCGCCGCTCCGCGCTCGAGGATCTCGGCCACGAGTGCCTCGGCCAGGGCCGCTCCCTCGTCCGGATCCGTTCCAGCGGCAAGCTCGTCCAGGAGCAGGAGGGACCGCGGCCCCGTGTTGTCCAGGATCGCCGCCAGGCTCGAGACCTGCGCGGAGAACGTGGAGAGGTTCCCTTCCACACTCTGGGCATCCCCGATCTCGACCCGGACGTGATCAAAGGTCCCGACGATCGAGGAGGGATCGACAGTCACCGGCAGGCCCGCGTAGGTCATGAGCACCGCGAGCCCGACGCTCTTGAGCAGGACCGTCTTCCCCCCCGCGTTCGGGCCGGAGACGACCCATCCGCTCCCCGCGGAGAGCTCGACGTCGTTCGTCACGACACGTCCGCCGGCAAGCTCGAGCTGGGGGTGGCGCACGGACCGCAGATCGAGCACGGGTTCGTCGCTCAGGCGGGCGAAGGAGGCTCCCGCGTCCGAGCAGAACCGCGCGATGGCGCAGGCCAGATCAAGCCGGGCGAGCATGGCGGCGACAAGTCTGAAGGCCGGCACCTGCCCGGCAAGGTCGGCGGAGAGGCTCTGCAGGATCGCGCGCTCGCACACGAGGGCCTCGCCCTCGAGCACCTTGAGATCATTGCAGTCGTCGACGAGCACGTCGGGCTCGATGAACAGGGTGGCTCCGGAGTTGGACGTGCCGTGGATGATGCCGCGCACTCCGGCCCTGGAATCCGACCGCACGGGAAGGACGTATCGATCGTCGCGCTGGGTGAAGAACGCGTCCTGGAGGTGCGCGCCGTGCCGCTCGACGAGCCTCTTGGCCCGGGCGGACAGCCTCGACCTCAGATCGCGCGCCTTCCTGCGCAGCTTCCTGAGCTCCGGGGACGCCGCATCCTTCACGGAGCCGTCATCGTCGAGAACGGCCGCCGCCTCCAGGTCGAGCTCACCGAGCCTGGCCGCATCGGCCTCTCGCCTCAGCCCGTGCTCATGCACCAGCGCCGCGAGGAATGCGAAGCGGCCTTCACGGCCGCCGACGAGGCGGTGGACGGCAAGGGCGGGAGGCACGAGCGCGACCACGCGCAGGATGTCCTCGCCCTCGAGCACGCCCCCGCGTTCCAGCCTGTCGAGAAGCGGATCCGGGTCATCGAGAAAGGAAAGATCGAAGTCAACGGGCAGCCGCGGTCCCCGGTCGACGGCATTCAGGCCGAGAAGCAGGGCCATCTCCATGGCAAGACCGCGCCTCCGCTCTCGCCGCTCGGATCCGGCATCCGGCGCGAGAGCCGCCGCCAGGATGCGGCCCTGTGACGAGGCGGCCCTCCGCGCCACGGACTCGACCACCCGGCCGAACTCGAGATTCTCGAGGGTGGCCACGTCGGCGAGCGTGCCTCTCATGGCTCGAGGCCGCCAAAATCACGGGCGATGAGAAAGCCCCTCATGGCCCTGAGGGCCTGTCCCCTGTGGCTCAGCTCGTCCTTGCTCTCGGGGTCGAGGCTCGCGACGGTGAGCCCGAGGTGCGGGACGAGAAAGACGGGATCGTAGCCGAATCCTCCCTCGCCGTCCGGCTCGAGCGCGATGCGGCCCTCGAACACGCCCTCGAAGTGGTGCTCGACAATCGATCCGGAGGGATCCGGCTCGGCGAGAACGACCACGGCGCGGAAGCGTGCCGAGCGACGCTCGTCGGACACGCCCTCGAGCAGGCCGAGCAGCTTGCGGTTGCGGCTCTCGGGCGTGCCGAGCTCGCCGTCGAACCGGGCGGACAGCACCCCCGGCGCACCGCCCAGCGCATCCACCTCGAGGCCGCTGTCATCGCCGAAGCTGGGAAGACCCGTGGCGCGCACCACGCTCAGGGCCTTGATCCGCGCATTCTCGAGGTACGTCGCGCCCGTCTCGGGCGGGAGCACGAGGTCGGGATACTCATCGAACCCGACCAGCTTGATGGGAAGCCCGGCGAGCAGGCGCCTCATCTCGACCAGCTTGCCCGCGTTGCGGGTTGCCGCCACGATGCACGGGCAGCTTTCCATGGGCTCAATGTGCCCCGCCCGAGGCCCGAAGTCAAACACGGCCGTGGGCTTGACACAGCAGGTGGATTGATTAACAGTGCTACGTTCCGATTCGTTCACAAGCGGACCGGCGGGGATCTTGATCCCGTCGCACAGCGAGGGCTCGACATGGTCAAGGTACGACTGTCACGCATCGGCAGCAAGAAGAACGCCATCTTCAGGGTGGTCGTGGCCGATATCAGGGCACCGAGGGACGGCAAGTACCTCGAGCGCATCGGCCTGTACGATCCCAATCTGGACCCCCCCAGGTTCGAGATCGACCGCCAGCGCTACGACTACTGGATCGGCGTCGGCGCCCGCCCGACTCACATCGTCAAGAAGCTCGCCCAGAAGAGCGAAACAGCCTGAGATCCCCGGGGGGGGGGGAGAGAGTGAACTCTGCCGGGTCACATGTGTTCTGCTGAAGGCTGAGGTGCATCATGGAGCTGAAGGATCTCATCGAGTACATCGCCAGAGCTCTCGTGGACGATCCTGATCACGTCGAGGTGCAGGAAAACAAGCTCGAGCACACTTCCATCATCTTGCTCAGGGTTGCCAGGGAGGACCTCGGCAAGGTCATCGGACGGGAAGGCAAGACCGCACGCGCCATGAGGACGATCCTCAGCGCGGCATCGACGAAGCTGCGCAAGCGAGCACAGCTGGAGATCGCCGAGTAAGCATTGAGTTCCCGTGATCTCGTCCGCATCGGCCGCGCGGGCCGCCCGCACGGAGTGAGAGGATCGCTCACCGTGCACCTGGACAACGAGGGATCCAACGTCCTCGACGCCATCGACGAGGTCACCCTCGAACAGGACGCCGGACGGGCCAAGACCTACGATCTGCGGAGCGCCTCGCCGGCCCGCTCGGGCCGGTGGAGGATCTCGCTCGCCGGAATCGACAGCCGGGAGGAGGCCTCCTCGCTCACGGGCCGGATCCTCCTGGTCGCACGAGAGGCCCTGGACCTCGGGGAGGAAGAGATCCTCGTCTCGGAGCTGCCGGGACGGCAGGTGGTGGCCGGCAGCAGGGTGGTGGGAATCGTCCAATCTGTGTACTTCAACGGTGCGCACGACGTGCTCGTCGTGGAGGCGGACCAGGGCCTCGTTGACGTGCCGCTCGTCGAGCAGCACGTGGCCGGTCTCGACGGGCAGGGCCGGCTGAGCATCGACGGCTTCCAGTCGTTCGCCGAGCTGCCATACCCGCCGCCGGAACGGAAGCGCAAGTGACACGTCGGTTCACCATCCTCACTCTCTTCCCGTCCATCTTCGACTCGTTCCTCGAGTGCAGCCTCATCGGCAAGGCCGTGGCGGCGGGCCGGATCGTGGTCGAGAGGACGGACATCCGCAACTTCGCATCCGATCCCCACAGGAGCGTGGACGACTCGCCCTACGGCGGAGGGGCGGGCATGGTGATGAAGCCGGAGCCCGTGGTCGAGGCCCTGCGCCAGGCGCCCGACGGCCTGAGGGTCCTCATCACGCCACAGGGCGAACGCTACACGCAGGAGACGGCGCTCGAGCTGTCCCGGCACGAGACGCTCGTGCTCGCGTGCGGCCGCTACGAGGGATTCGACGAGAGGATCAGGGACTTCGTGGACAGGGAGGTGAGCCTGGGCGATTTCGTCCTGCACGGCGGTGAGGTGGCGGCCATGGCCATCGTCGAGAGCATCGCGAGGCTCGGCAAGGAGGTGCTCGGCAATCCGGACTCGGCGATCGAGGAGTCATTCAGCGATGGCCTGCTCGAGTACCCGCAGTACACGAGGCCGCACACCTTCGAGGGCCGCTCGGTGCCCGAGATCCTGCTCGGCGGAAACCACCAGGCCATCCGGCGATGGCGACGGGCGCAGCGGCTCCTGAGAACGAGCCGGCGACGGCCCGACCTGCTGGGCGAACTCACCGAGGAGGACCGCCATCTGCTCCAGGAGGCACTGGGGCAAGAGGAGCCGTGAGGTGCAGCCCGGAGCGCATCTGTGGGTGGCTCTCGTCCACCATCCGGTGCTGGACCGCAACGGCTCGGTGGTGACCACCAGCGTCACGAATCTCGACGTCCACGATCTGGCCCGCAGCGCACGCACCTACCGGGCCGCCGGCCTCATCGTCATCACACCCATCGAGGCCCAGAAGCGCATCGTCGAGCGCATCGTCGGGTACTGGAACGAGCCGGAGCATGCCGCCCGGATCCCGAGCCGCAGGGACGCGCTGGCGCTCGTGCGGACCGCCGCGTCCATCGAAGAGGCGCGGCGAATCGCGGGACACGGAGGCCCCGTCGAGCTCATCGGCACGTCGGCGCGCCCGGGCCGGGACCGCCGGACCGCAGGGCAGGCTCGAGGAGCGATCCACGCCGCCCCGGGTGCGAGCAGGTTGATCCTCCTGGGCACGGGCTGGGGCCTCGCCCCGGAGGCGCTCGAGGCGTGTGACGTGATCCTGGCCCCCGTCGAGGAGCTCTCGGACTACAACCACATGAGCGTGCGCAGCGCCGGGGCCGTCATCCTGGACAGGATCCTCGGGTCAGAGGGCACGGAAGTCATCGGGACGTAGGTAGGGCGAGTCCGGATCCGCGAGAACATCGTCGATGAACGAGAGGAGCCGAGGCCGGTCCCTCATGAGCCGGCCCTTGAGCGCGAGCCAGTTGGACGCGTGGTTCGCCCGGAACGTGCACCCGTCGCACGAGATGTTCTCGATCATCAACCTGACCTCGCGCAGGGTCTCGGCGATGTCGAGCAGGCGCCAGCCGTCGTACATGCTCGCGGGAAAATCGGCGTTGTGCTCGGCGAGCATCAACGTGAGGGCCCCGATGTACGTGGGCGCGCAGGCGGTGAGCACCCTGCCGGTCTCGATGGCATGCTCCTCGGAGTACCTGGGACCTCCGAGTCCGAGGATCACCGTCAACGACGTCTCGAATCCCGCGGCGTTCGCCTCGAGGCACGCCTCCACGTGCTCGTCGGGCGTCACGCCCTTCTCGACCATGTTCAGGATCCGCTCCGAGCCGGACTCGATGCCGATGTAAAGCATGTTGAGGCCTGCCGCGCGGATGGCGCGCAGGTCGTCTGGATCCTTGCGCAGGAGGTTCTGCGGCGAGGAGTAGGCCGTCACCCTCTCGAGCTCCGGAAACAGAGCGTAGAGTCTCTCGAGGTAGCTCAGCATGATTCGGGGGCTGAGCACGAGCGCATCGCCGTCGGCAAGGAAGATGCGGCGGGTGCGCGGGTAGAGGCCGGCGGCCGTCTCGAACTCCTTCAGGACCTCCTGCTCGTTGCGCTTCCTGAATTTCTTGCCCCTGTAGACGCGGCAGAACGTGCACTGGTCCGAGGAGCAGCCGTACGTCACCTGGAAGATGAGGGACCGGGCCTCGGAGGGTGGCCGGTAGACCGGTTCGACGTATCGGGGCACATCGCGGATCATCACAAGGAACATAGCCATGTCCCTTCCACACGGCAACCAAGCTGCCCGGGACACACGCAGCGGATCGGGATCAGAGGCCGAGCGCGAGCACCACGTCGGGAGCGGCCACGCCGGCGCGGCCCAGCACGACGAGCCTGACCTTGAGGCACCTGCAGGGATGCGCGTAGGTGAGCGAAGCCTCGATCCAGGACGAGGCCCGGTGGTCGAGGTCCAGCCCGACGCGACCGCCGAGTGCGAGCCCCCCACCCAGTGGAAGGACGAGGCCCAGCATCGCCGCGTTGATCCCAGGACCGCGCCCGGCGGCAAGGCCGGGGCCGAGTAGGGTGGAGCTCCAGGCGTCCACGTCGAGCGACGTGGCACTGCCGCCATCCACGAACAGGTGCCCCACCTCGAGCGAGAACCCTGAGGAAGCAAGGGACAGGGTGGTGCGCGTCAGAGATGGACGCCATCGTTCGGCCGGCAGATCCAGGTGCGTATCCAGCCGCAGCGGCCCGCCTCTGAACACGATGCCGAAGGAGAACAGCGCCAGGGGAGATCGACCGGCGCGCGGAACGAGCCAGGCACCTGCGGTCACGGCAAGCGTCTCCGCACGCACGCGCACGAGGGCGTTGCGCAGGACGAGGCCGCACAGGTGGGTCGGCACGGGGAGGGGGACGAAGGACGCGGCTCCCCCGCTCCACCTCCCGGTGGCCGCCCAGTGCGATCTCCTATAGGAAAGCACCAGGTCCAGGCGATGGGCGAGGCCGGTCGGCGAGGCCGGCCCCATGAGCGAGATGGACGCCTCGGCACCGCCCCGGGACTCCTGCAGCCAGAGCGCGGGCAGGGTTCCAGCTCCCTGCCTGAGCAGCGAGCCGTGCCAGCCACCGAAGATCCTGAGATCCAGGATGCGTCCCGGCAGCCACCGGCCGGTCAGATCGATGCCCACGCCGCTGTGCTCGAGCCGCACACCGGTCGCAGCACCGAGGAGCAGGAGCTGGCCGTGGCGGATCTCGCCTCGAAGCAGGAGCGGCACGTGCGGCCCCAGGAGCCTCACGGGATGCAGGGCGAGGATGAGCGAGGGGCTTCGCATCCATGACTCGGTCGCCGCGAGCACGTGGCGACCCCCGCGCGTCACGTCGACCTCGAGCCCTCTCGCAACCCCCACCTCGCCCAGGATCGAGAGCCAGCCCGTCGCGGGCGAGAGCCTCACGCCGAGCGACTGCAGGGCCTGTCGGCTCGAGCCGCCCTGCGTCCCGACCATGTCCCCGAGAGCGATCCGTCTGCTCAGCAGCGTGTCCAGGACGAGCCCCGCGTGCTGGAGGCTACTCGAGGCGTGCAGGGACCCGGCGACCCACCCGGAGTCCAGACCCTGGTCGACCGGGTCGAAGAAGAAGGTCGAGGCGAGGCGGCCCGCCGGCGCTTCGAGAGCGGCTCCGAGCCCGAGCCCGTCGAGAGCCAGCCAGTCAGCGTGCACGACGAGATCCCACTCGCGGGGAAGAGGGAAGAGTGCACCGAGGCCGAGGAGGAGCCCGCGGTGGGCCACGTACCCGATCCTGGGCGGAAGGAGGCCGACCTTGCGACCCGTGCGGAGCATGAACCAGGGCAGGGGCAGGACACGGCGGCCGCCCAGCTCGAGCCACCCCCGCCGCACGAGGAGGTCTCCCCCGGGATCCGCCTCGAGCCGGCAGAACGAGACGCCGAGCGGCGCAGGGTCGCAGGCGCACAGGCTCGCCTCGCCGTTCTCGAACGTCACGCGGCCATGCTCCACGACGACCAGATCGGCAGCCGCGACCAGGATCCGGTCCTCCAGCACGAGCCGGAGCTCGGCCCGATCCAGGAGCAGGCTCGGTCCTCCTGCCGCGGTATCGAAGACCCACAGCTCCGAGGCCCGGACGAGGAGGCCCGGCGCCACGAGCTGGACGTTGCCCGTTGCCCGCAACACCTCGGCGGCGAGGTCCGACTCCACGCGGTCGGCGCTGAAGACAAGGTCGGACCCGGCCGGGGAGATCCGCGGATACGAGAGCAGGACGGCGAGCGCGGCGGCCGCGATCCGGACGATCGGACGGTCCATGAGCGCGCATGTTACCACACGACCATTGCCAGACCGGACTCGATCCACTACAGATCAACTCACGTATGAGCGAGACGGGAGCACGGTCTGGACCATCCACGAGGCAGCTCGCCAGGATCCTCGTGGTCGACGACCAGAAGAACATGCGCAAGACCCTGAGCATCATGCTCAAGGGCGCCGGGTACGACGTGCAGGTGGCCAGGGACGGGGCGCACGCGATGCAGCTCATCGACGGGGAGCTGTTCGACATCGTGGTCACTGACCTGAAGCTGGGCCAGGTGGATGGCCTCGACGTCCTCAGGTACTCGCGCGAGAAGGCCCCGCTCACGGAGGTCATCGTCATGACGGCGTACGGGACCGTCGAGAGCGCGGTGATCGCCATGAAGATGGGGGCCCACGACTACATCCAGAAGCCGTTCGGCGAGGACGAGCTCCTGCTCAGGGTGGGGCGCGCCATCGAGCGGCGCCAGCTCAGCGGCGAGATCTTCCTCATGGCGACGGAGTTCCGGGAGAGGTACAAGTTCGAGAACATCATCGGCCGCTCGCGCCCCATCCGCGAGATGATCACCCGTATCATCCGCCTGGCGCCCACGGACACGACCGTCCTCATCACGGGCGAGAGCGGCACGGGTAAGGAGCTCGTCGCCCGGGCCACCCACGCCAACTCCAAACGTGCAGATCATGCATTCGTCCCTGTCAACTGTGCGGCGATCGCCGAGCAGCTCCTCGAGAGCGAGCTGTTCGGCCACCAGCGCGGCGCGTTCACCGGGGCGGTCAGCGCCCGCAAGGGCCTGTTCGAGGAAGCGGACGGCGGCACGTTCTTCTTCGACGAGATCGCCTCGACCACGCCGAACTTTCAGGCAAAGCTCCTGAGGGTGATCCAGGACCAGGAGATCCGCAGACTGGGCGGGAACACGTCCATCAAGGTCAACGCGAGGATCATCGCCGCGACCAACCAGGATCTGCAGGACGCCATCGAGAGGAAGGTGTTCCGCGAGGACCTCTACTACAGACTCAACGTGGCACGCTTCCACATGCCCCCGCTCAGGGAGCGCAAGGAGGACATCCCGCTGCTCGTGGAGCACTTCCTCGTCAAGTACCAGTCACGCTTCAGTCGCACGGCGCGGCTCGACGAGGGGGTGATGGACCACCTCCTGGCCTACGACTACCCGGGCAACGTCCGGGAGCTCGAGAACCTCATCGAGCAGGGCGTGGCGCTGGCGGTGGGCGGCAAGCTCAGGCGCGAGGACATCCCGATCCTCGCCGACAAGACACACCCCACGGGCTCGACCTTGAAGGAGCGGGTCGAGATCACGGAGCAGATCGCCATCGAGACCACGCTCAAGTCGACTCACAGCCTCAGGGAGGCGGCGCAGGTGCTGGGACTGAGCCAGACGACTCTCTGGAGAAAGCTCAAGAAGTACGAGATCGAGGCTCACGAGGACTGAGAGCGCCTATCGAAACCGGCGCCGTCGCGAGGTGCGCGAGGCGGTAGGCGAGAGCGTCACCTGAAGCGCGAGCGATCGAGGCGTGCCAGGGGCACGTCGCAGGAAGTGAGCGTGAGGATGGCGGTCGCAGCCACCGGATCGTGCGCCGCAGCAGGCGTGAGGTTTCGATGGGCGCTCTATGCCTGCAACTCCTCGGGCGGCGGGTCGATGATCACGTCGGCGCGGGTCCTGTGCGTCGAGATGATGCCGTGCTCCTTCTCGAGAACCTTCTCGAGGAAGTTCAGGTCCGGGTCCCTGGCCCGTCGGAGCCTCGCCTTCTTCGTCTGGCGGTAGTTGCGATCAATGAATGCCCTGACGTCCAGGTTCTCGAGCAGGGCGGTGTACGTGCCCTCCACGATGACGACGTCGTACGGGCCTGCGGGCAGGATCTCCTCCCCGATGCGATTCTCCTCGAAGTAGACGAGCGGTTTCGTCAGCCTCTCCCCCGATCCGGACTTCAGCCGCGCGACGTGCTCATCGAGCAGGTCGAGCCGCACCTCGTCCGATCCGATCCAGTCGAACTGCTCGAGCCTCTTGTCGTGGTTCGAGCGTGGAGGCAGGTGGAAGTAGTCGTCCTGTCCGAGGATCACGCACCGTTTTCCTCCCGCCTCGAAAAGCTCCTTCAGGCAGTGAGCCGTCTCGCTCTTGCCGCAGCCGGACTCGCCGGAAACGGACACTCCCAGGGGTCCGTCGGGCTCGAGGCCGGCGACGTGATCGTAGATCTGGCTCGCCGCCGCGCGGTGATAGTCCGTGATGACCAGCTTGTCTCCTATCATCTCTCGCTCCCCGACTGTGCAACGCTCATCCCACGTGCGATCAGGTGAGCGATGAATCGCCGTGTCTGCACGTCCCAGTCAAGCTCCCTGGTGGCCTCCGCGAGCCTCCCGGCCCTCCGCATCCTGTCCGCGTCGTCTGCGAGCAGCCTCCCGATGGCCTCGGCAAAGCCCTTCACGTCACCCGCGCGCACGATCAGCGCATCGTCGGGCACGTAGAGCGTGGCGAAGGGGACGAGATCCGAGGAGACGAGCGCCGTGCCCGCTGCGGCGGCCTGGGAGGCCGACATCCCGAATCCCTCCATCTCGCTGGGTGTGACGAACACGTCCGCGATGGAGAACAGCGGATACATCTCCTCGTCCGGAAGGAATCCCGTCAGGAACGCCCTGCCCTCGAGCGACGGCAGGGAGTCCCTGAACACGGACAGCTCCTTGAACACGTCGTTCTCCGGGCCGCCGCCGATGAAGAGGTAGACATCGGGCTCTTCCGCCGCCACGAGCGCGAACGCCTCGAGGAGCACGTCCTTGCGCTTGGTCCCGTCCATGCGGCTCGTCTCGAAGACGATCCTGGCCCGGACGAGCTCCTCGACCGGAACGCCGCTGACCTGCGAGAGGTAGCGATACGTCCCGGCCCGCTCCTCGTCCCCGTATGGTCTGAACAGCGTCCTGTTCACGCAGGGAGGAAAGTAGAAGATCGACTCGGCATCCACCCCGCAGTGCGTCACCAGGTACGAGGCGATCTCCCCCGAGGTGGCCGCAAAGGCGCGGGTCCAGTCACAGACCACCTGCTCGTGGTTGCGCCTCTCGCAGAACTTGAGGTCGCGCCTCACGGAGTCGGGCTTGCTCCTGTAGTTGAGGCTCTTGAGCTCACCGAGCGAGTGGGGCGTCCACACGTGCCGGTCCACGACCTGGAACTCCTCGACCGTCCTCCCGTCCGCCTCCCAGGCCTCGAGAACGGCCTCGCCCAGGCACAGGGCGCTGCGCAGCGGAAGGAGTGCGGGAGCCGAGCGCCGGGCGGCCTCGTCCACGCGCGCGGCGAGCTGCGGGGCGGCCTCGTCCGAGACGGGCACTCCCCTGGTCCTGGCCCACGAGGCGAGAGCCTCCGCTGCCCTGTCGGCGGCCCTGCCACCGGCCCCCCGGGATTCGAGCAGGATGGAGCCCACTGCACCGGCCGGGCATCCCCCGACGGCCAGCCAGGCACGATCCTGCCAGAGGGACTCGCCCCGCTCCTCGTCGACGACGCCGTCGAGCACGTCCAGGACCTGACGGGCCGCCACGTCGCCGATCCACCTGTCGACAAGCCCGATTCCCATGACCGCAGCGTCCCAGTAGTGGGTGTTGACGAACTCGTAGACCTCCCAGGGCTTGCAGCTCCGGCGGGCGGCCTCCTGCCTGACGAAGGCGTCGAGCCACTCCACCTGCTCGTCGAGGGCAATGGCGATGTCCTCCTTGCGGATGAACGTGTCGCCGCCGCCGGGAACGTACACGTAGCGCACGCGTGCGGAGAGAAGCTCCATGCCTTCTCGCAGGCGATCCGATCCAAAGAACGGGAAGCCTCCGCGTGCGAAGATCGTCACGGCGTACCCGAGACGCTCGAGGGCCTCGGCAAGCTGGTTCACGTAGAAGTTCTGCCCGCCCGTGTCGGGGGCACCACCCAGCGGGATCTCCACGCCGGCGTAGCCGTGGTTGGTGATGAGGGCGACCTCCGGCCGCTCGCCCACGAGGCGCGCCCAATCGCTGAATCCGCTCACTGGTCCACCTTACCCCGCCCTCCTCCATCGTGACAACAGAGCCTGAGCATGCGCACCAGTGCGTGGTTCAGCTCGTGGGAGGGCTTCTTGGCCATGACACGCATGCGCACGGGACGTCCAACAAGGGCCAGGTCACCCACGAGGTCGAGCATCTTGTGTCTCACGGGCTCGTCGGCAAACCGTGCCCCCTCGGGATTGAGCACACCGTCCGGGCCGAAGACGAGAGCGCAGTCCAGGCCGCCGCCCGCGGCGAGACCGCGCGCCCTGAGCTGCGGAAGCTCGGCGAGGAAGCCGAACGTCCTGGCGGGGGAGAGGTCCTCCAGGAAGCTCCCGTCCACCTTGCTCCAGACGAGTCTCTGCGCGCCCACCCGGGGATGCGGGAAGTCGACGGCCACCTCGAGCGTGAGACGATCGGAGGGCTCGGCCTCGATCCAGGCATCCCCTCCCTCGACGCGCACGGAGGAGCTCGGAACGAGTGCTGCCGGAGCAGGTCCCTGCTCCATGGCCGCGCGGAGCCCGCGGGCGAAGGGCAGCGCGGACCCGTCGAGCACGGGAACCTCGTCCCCCTCGGAAGCAATGGTCGCATCCCACACGTCCAGGCCCGCCAGGGCGGCGAGGAGGTGCTCGACGCTCCCGAGCTCCCGTCCCGAGGCCGGGTCCCTGAGAACCGTCGATCGATCGCGGCCGCTCATCTCGAGGGAGACGATCGGCCGTGCATGCCCGTCGAAGATCACGCTCAGGCCCGAGCCCGGGCGGGAGGGCAGGATCTGCACCCGCGCGTCCCGCCCTCCGTGAAGGCCGCGGCCCTCGAACTCCACGGCCTGCGCGAGGATCATTCGTCCTTTCCGAAATCGCCGAACAGATCGTCGAAGGCGTCGTCCACCTCCTGGGCGGCGCTTCCGGGATCGGACTTGGCTGGCTCCTTCTTGTCCTCGGGCGGCAGGCTCGAGGAGCGGGAGGATGGCTTGTAGGAGGAGCTCAGTGCGATCAGCTTGAGCTTGACGTCCCTGAAGTCGACGTCCTTCTTCTTGATGTTCTGCAGGTAGTAGATGGCCTCGCGCTGGTCGTCGAGCTTGAGATACGCCTCGGCGATGTCGTAGTACAGGTTGAGCTCCTGCTCCTGCATCTGCTTCTTGGCGAACAGGCCCAGCTTGTACTCCTTGATCGCATCATCGATCTTGCCCTGCTTGACGAAGCAATTGCCGATCATGTTGTAGCACAGTGCCTCCATCTCGGAAGAGGTGGAGGCGATCCTGAACTCCCCGATGGCCGACTCCCACACCTCCATCTCCATGTAGGCCACCCCGAGATCGTAATGCGTCTGCGCGTCCGATGGATCGATCTCGGTGGGGGTGGCTCCCACCTGCATCTCCTCCTCTACCGAATCATGCTTGATGATCGACTCGATGGCATCGAGCGCCTCGAAAGCCTCGTCGGTGATCTGGGAGGCGGACTCGAAGCTCTCGGCCTCCACCGGCTCAGGTGCGATCAGAGAATCGGGCTTGAACATCGGGGAGATCTCGTCACCTCCCTCGAGCGGCGCCTGCGTGAGCTCCTCGAGCTTGTCCTCGATGATCCGGTTTCCGGGATACTGGGACAGCAGATCCTCGAGATACAGGATGGCCTCCTGGGCGAGCCCCTGCTGGATGAAGAACTCGGCCTCCTCGAGTGCCTCCTCCACGGCCGTGGAGGAAGGAGAGGAAGCGGCGGGCTTGGGGACGGGAGGCGGAGAGGAAGCCTTCCTGGCTGGCGGCGGCGCCGGTGGTGGCACGGCTGGCTTGCTCTCGGGGGCGACCACCGGCGACTCGTCGAGGGCGGGGAACAGCTCGTCGAGCCCGGCGCCGGCCTCCCGGGCCGCCGGCGTCGAGACCGGTTCCTCGCGCACGTCCGTCTGCGTCGGCTCCTTGATCTCCTCCGTCTCCGTCTCCAGTGCGGTGATGTCGTCGAGCTTCAGCTCCGGAAGGGTCATGGCATCGAGCGCGCGAGCCGACTCGGAGCCGGCCTGGCCGTCCGCGTCCCACTCGTCCAGATCGGGCAGCGGCTTCAGGACGTCGCTCGTTTCGTCATCCAGAAAGCTATCGTACTCGCCTCCAGCGTCCGGGCCACCGGGGGGCCCCACGTCCACGGGCGAGGGAGCCAGGACGTCGCCGAGGGGCATGACCTCCTCGATCTCCTCGATCTCCTCGATCTCCTCGATCTCCTCGACGGGCTGCACGGGCGGGCGCTGTCCCGTGAGCGCCTCGAGCATCGACGCCGCGTCCGGCTGGTTCGGGTGGATGAGCAGGATCTCCCTGAGAAACAGCTCGGCCTTGCCAGGATCCGACTCCTTCAAGGCCTCGGCGAGCACGAACAGCTCCTTCTCCGCGAACTCCATCTCGCCTCTGTCGAGGTGGATGTCCTTGAGCTTCTCGTGGATGGTCGTGCTGTCCCCGGCCTTCTCCAGGCCGGAGCTCAGGTGCTCGGCGGCCTTGTCCACGAGGCCGTACTTCATGAAGACCTCGGCCTCCTCGATGAACTTCGTCGCGATCGCGTCGACGCCGGGCTCCCGCGCAGCGGCCGGGGGGGGAGTCGGCGGCGCGGGCGGCGCAGGAGCGCTCCCCGGCTGGATGGACGTCTCGATCGACGGCTCCCGCGTGCCGACGAAGCTGTCCTCGAAGATCGGGATCTCCGCCTCGTCCGCGAGCACCGGAGGCGGCGTGGCCCCGCCATCCAGCTCCCTCAGCGCGCGCCGCGACTCCACGTCGGACGGATCCACTTCGACGATCTTGCTGTACGTCTGCACGACGAGGTCGATCTCGCCGCGCTTGCGGTGGACCTTGGCC
This sequence comes from Deltaproteobacteria bacterium, assembly GCA_019310245.1. GTDB lineage: Bacteria > Myxococcota_A > Polyangia > DRWM01 > DRWM01 > JAFDER01. The sequence continues at coordinate 24,119 of JAFDER010000001.1, read as the reverse complement.
TTCTCGCCCAGCACCATCGTGGCCTTGCTGGTCATCCCGGTGGAGATGAAGTGATAGGCCAGGAGCTCCATCGCCTCGACGTCCTCCGGATCCTTCTTCCTGCAGAACAGGAGCAGCTTCATGGCCCGCGGGATCTCGTTGCGCTTCATGTGCAGGACGGCCAGCTCCCTGCACAGCTCGACGTTGTCGGGGTTGTGGTACAGGAGCCTCTCGGCGGCCCGGATGAACAGCTCGTCGAGATTCTGCTCCCTGAGCAGAGGCAGCACGGACTGCAGCTCCCGGACGGCGCTCTCGGTATTGCCCACCTTGAGGTAGGTCTCGGCCAGCGTGATGCGGCTGATGGCGTCCTCGGGATCGCCCTCGATGATGCGCTTGAGCAGGATGAGCAGCTCGTCTTGGTTGCCCGTCTTCTGCAGGATCTCGATGGCGCGCTGGTTGAAGATCCGGGCATCCTTGCTCAGCCCCAGCTCCTTGAAGAGATCGGAGAGCTTCACGTATACGGGAACAAGGAGGGGGTTGAGCTGGAGGATCTGCTTGTAGATGCTCACCGCACGGTTCGCAAACCCCTGGGCGGTCAGCATCTCCGCGAGCTTCATGTACGTGCTGATGGCCTCGTGCCTGGAGCCCTGACGCGCGTACAGATCTCCCAGCTTCTGCAGGACCCGGAGGTCCTCGGGATCCGCCTCGCACACCTTCTTGAACTCGACGATCGCCTTATCGATCTGGCCCTTCTGGAGGTGCTTCTGGGCGGAATCCAGCGTTTTTTGCTTATTGATCGCCACCTTGGCAACCTGTCCGGACCCGCAGGCCCGGTAGGGATCGTTTGATAAAAATTGAGGGTTGATCTTACAATAACGATCCCGAGTGAACAATGCTTTTTTCATCACCGGGCAGGAGTTCCGTGCGCTCGGATAGGAAAACGAAAAGAGCCGGGGAATCCGGGGTCGATATCAGCATCGTCGTCCCCTTCTACAACGAGGCCCCGAGCCTGCCGACGCTCGTCGAGGAGATAGGCAGGGCGCTCGAGGAGGGGCCCACGTGGGAGATCATCCTGGTCGACGACGGCAGCACGGACGGCTACCGGGAGGGTCTGGACGGACTGGAGCCGGACCTGGTGCGCAGGATCCGGCTGGTGGAGTTCCGCAGGAACCTGGGCAAGGCGTCCGCTCTGTCCGCCGGCTTCGGTCAGGCCTCCGGCTCGATCGTCATGACACTGGATGCGGATCTGCAGGATGATCCCGCCATGATCCCGAAGCTTCTCGAATCCCTCGACGAGGGCTTCGACATGGTCATCGGACGCAAGGCGCAGCGCCAGGATCCACTCGTGAGGAGGCTGGCCTCCTGGATGTTCAACTCGGTGGCGAGGCTCGCCTCGGGGCTCAAGCTCCACGATATCAACAGCGGCTTCAAGGCGATGCGTCGCGAGGTGGTCGAGGGCATGGGCCTGTACGGCGAGATGCATCGCTTCCTGCCCCTGCTCGCCGCCTGGAGGGGGTTCCGGGTCACCGAGACCTCGGTGACACACAGGCCTCGAGCGCACGGCAGGAGCCGCTACGGACCGGCCCGGGCATGGCGAGGGATGTTCGACCTTCTCACGGTCACGTTCCTCACGCGGTACCACAAGCGGCCGATGCACCTTCTGGGAGGAATCGCCTCCATCCTGATGTTCTTCGGAATGGCCGTCAGCGTGTATCTCTTCGGCTTCTGGCTGTCGGGAGGCTCGCTGCAGGAACGTCCCCTGCTCCTGTTCGGGGTCCTGCTCATCCTGCTCAGCGGCCAGGTCTTCACCCTCGGACTCCTCGGCGAGATGATCACATACTTCAACCACAGGAGCGATCTGACGCCGTACATCAAGAGCTCCGGGAGGCTCGAGCCACCTGAAGACGACGATCCCGCCACGGACGGGGAGGAGTGACAGGGCTGCCCCAGGCCATCGGGCTTGCCTCCCATGCAGCCGCCCGGGCCTTGCGTCGAACGCCTCCGATGCCTCTCAACCTGACGGTCAGCGTGACGCGAGCCTGCAACTCGCGCTGCCGCACCTGCGGGATCTGGTGCTCCGAGCCCTCCTTGCTGGAGCCCGGCACTGAGCTCACGCTCGACGAATACGAGCGGCTGTTTGCCTCGATCGGCAGGGGGTCCGTCTACTTCCTGAACATCTCCGGAGGCGAGCCGACCCTGAGGGACGACCTGGCGGCCATCATCGAGTCGGGAGCGAGGCTCCTCGAGCCCGCGCACGTGCACCTGCCCACGAACGGTCTCGATCCCGGTCGCGTGGTCGATACGGTCGGGCAGATCCTCGCGGTCATCGAGGACCGCGATGCGGTGCTGAGCGTGAAACCCTCGATCGACGGCATCGGCCCCGTCCACGACAGGATCCGGGGCATCGAGGGCAACTACGACAGGGTCATGGAGACGCTCGAGCGGCTCCTGGAACTGCGAGGACGCCATCCGGGCAGACTGGAGGTGGGCTGCGGCACGGTGCTCTCGAGGCTCAACCTCGACGAGGCCGGTGACGTGGTGCGGATGGCCGAGACGCTCGACCTCGACAGCATCATCCACGAGATCGCCGAGAACCGCGAGGAGATGGGAAACGAGAGCTGGGCCATCACGCCCTCGGCCGCGGAGTATGCCAGGGCCGTCAGGCCGTTCGCCGCGGCGCTCAGACAGACCATCGAGCGCTCCGACGCGATGGGTGCCCTGAAGGCCGCGCTGAGGCTGCGCATGATCCCGCTCACGATGAGGTGGCTGAGGACAAGCGCTGGCCCGCTCAGGTGCTACGCAGGATCCACGAACGCCCACGTGGGGCCGCGGGGGAGGCTCTGGGCGTGCGCCGTCCAGGCAAGGGCCAACCGGATGGCCGACCTGCGGCAGATGGACATGGACTTCCGTGAGGCATGGTCCGGCACGGCCGCCTCCCGGGTCCGGAGGCGGATCAGGAGCGGGGAGTGTGGCTGCCCTCTCGCCAACCAGATGTACGCGAACATCCTTCTCGATCCCCTCGAGCTGGCAGGGGCGCTCTCGCTGGTTTCCCGGATCAGGAAAGGGGCCTGAGCGTGGCGCCGTCTTATGCACTGACCGGTCTGGCGCCGCCGTTTCGCGGCGGGATCGCACACTACACGCTCCACCTCGGCTCGGCGCTCTCGGGCCTCGGGAGCGCCCGTCTCTTCTCGTGGGTCAGGCAGTACCCGGACCTGCTGTTCCCGGGCACCACCCAGCACGATGCGAGCCCCCTGGGCCTGCCGGTCGAGGCCGTGAGGATCCTCGACCCGATGCGTCCGTGGACCTGGATCGAGGCCGCCCGGCTGATGCGGGACTACGGCACGGACCGCCTGGTCCACCAGTGGTGGCACCCCTGGTTCGCGCCCGCCACCTGGGCGCTGCTGCGGATGATCGCGGCCCACGGTATTCCGATCACGGTGGTGTGCCACAATCTGCTGCCGCACGAACCGGTTGCGGCCGCGCAGGCAGCCGTCAGGACCGCACTCGCGCCCGCGGACCGCATCATCGTCCACGGCCGGAGCGAGGCGGAGAAGGCCCGATCCTGGTGGCCTCGGACCGATGTGGCAGTGCACCCTCATCCCCCATATCACGGCCTTGCCGGACCATCCCTCGGCAGGGCGGAGGCCCGCTCACGTCTCGGCCTGTCCCCCGACGGGCCGCTGATCCTGTTCTTCGGATACGTGCGTGCCTACAAGGGCCTCGGGGATCTCGTCGAGGCCATGGCCGGAGTCGTGCAGAGCGTCCCCTCTGCCAGGCTCGCGGCCGCAGGCGAGTTCTACGAGCCGGTGGACAGATACGAGGAGCAGGTCCGCAGGCTCGGGCTCGAGCGGAGCGTGCTGCTGAGAAACGGCTACGTCCCGAACGCCGAGGTCGGCGTCTGGCTGCGCGCGGCGGATCTGGTGGCGCTCCCCTACCGGGAGGCGACCGGCAGCGGCATCCTGCCCCTGGCCCGGGCCGCGGGGGTGCCCGTCGTATCGACGCGCGTGGGCGACCTGCCCGACCTGATGCGGGAGGGACGAGACGGTCTGCTCGTGCCTCCCCGAAGCGCCGCGGAGCTCGCGCGAGCCATCACGCGGCTCCTGACCCGACCGCCGGACCGATCCGCCATCGCCCGCGCGGCGCGCACTCAGGGCTGGTCATCGCTTGCGCGCACGGCGGTCGAGCCGGGTTGACAGGGGTCGGAGCAAAGTGCTCTGCTCACCGTGAAGCCAAGGAGGGATCCCCATGAGACCGACGAGGACAGTCATCCTTGCCGCCGTCCTGGCGGCGGCCCTCGGCAGCTGCGCGCAGAACAAGGGTGATTGCGATCCGTCATGCGCGGCGGGCCTCGAGTGCTGCGGCGGCTTCTGCGAGAACCTGCAGACGGATCCCGAGAACTGCGGCGCGTGCGGCAACGCGTGCGTGGGCAGCCAGATCTGCCAGGAGGGCGTGTGCGTCGGTGCCTCGTGCGAACCGCCGTGCGGCACCGGCGAGGAGTGCTGCACCGTCTCGGGCGGCGACCCGGTGTGCGCCAACCTGCAGATCGACTCGGACCACTGCGGATCGTGCGGCCACGCCTGTCCGGAGGGGCAGTCCTGCTCCTCGGGCGTGTGCACGAGCACGCCCTGCGACCCGCCCGACTGCGGCGGCGACCCGATGCGCTGCTGCTCCGGCACGTGCGTGAACACGGACACGCACATGGACAACTGCGGCTTCTGCGGCAACGCGTGCGACCCCCTGGAGGCGGACGCATGCTCGGGTGGACGGTGCCAGTGCAACTCGGCCCCGGCCTGCCACTCAGGCCAGAAGTGCTGTCCGGATCTGGGGTGCCGCAACATCCTGTCCGACGTCAACAACTGCGGCGACTGCGGCGTGGCGTGCGAGACGGGCCTGAGCTGCAACGACGGCGCATGCAACTGCGCCGGCGCCGAGTGCCCGCCGGGATACGGCTGCTGCACGGGTGTGTGCAAGGACCTGCGCTACGACTCGACGAACTGCGGCACGTGCGGCCACACGTGCGGATCGAACGGATGGGCGTGCGTGGACGGCTCGTGCGTGTGCGGCGAGGACCCTCCCTGCGACATGAGCACGTGCACGTTCTTCCTGTGCAGCGACCTGACCCCTCCGGGGCCATATGACGCGTGCCTGCTGTGCTGCCCCCTGCAGGGCGGCTGCATGCCGAACTCGGACACGAACTGCGGCACGTGCGGCAACTCGTGCACGAGCGGGACGCGGTGCGAGCCCGTGATCGGCGCATTCACGTGCACGTTCGAGTGCGTCTCCACGAGCACGGACGCCTCCACGGACGGCGACGTCTGATCACGTTCCCACGCATCCGCTTCACCTGGCCCTTCGACCGGGATAGGCTCAGTCCTGCTGGGGCATCGGAGCGGGCAGCGTGCGGGGTCAAAGCCACCCTAAAGTTCCCCCGGGTGGCGTGACCGCCACTGGAGAATTCCAGCAAGCTGGAATTGTCAAGTTGGGACCACGAGCCTGAAGGGCGAAGTGAGCGCCCCGCACACCTGTCCGCTCGTGCAAGCGGCGTGGCGCTGCCCTTCGACAGGCCCTTCGACAGGCTCAGGGCAAGCTCGGGGACACGGGAGAGCAGGGACCTGGGCAGTCCTGTTTTGCTACCAGAGATTGCGGCCCGTACAGGTGGGCGGCGGCTTGATCCCGAAGAATCCGAGCACCGTGGGAGCCACGTCGACGACCGAAGGATCCGTGCGCGGCGGCAGGGTCGCCAGGAAGACCCCCCGCGCGTCTGCGGGATCGCCTCCGTCGGCAGCAGGAATCCAGGGCTGCGTGCTGTCCTGCAGCACGCGCGGCGGCACGGCACCGAGCCGGCACGCCGGACCGATGGCGTATCCCGCCTGGAGCACGACGAGAAGATCCGGCGCACGATCCGCGGCCGGACCAGAGAACACGTCGGCTCCTGACACGACGTCCTTGACCACGGCGCTCGAGCCGTCCCTGAGGGCAAGGAGCTTCCTGCGCAGGTCCTCGAGCAGGTCCTTCGCCTCCTCGCCGGACTGGACGACGCCCTGTGGCTCGCGGCCGGCGAGGTTGAGGTAGATGGCTCCCGCACCCGCAGCAAAGGCCCGGGTGCGCTCCCAGTCCACGTCCGCGTACCCATCCTTCGTGCTCGACTTCGCCTTGCGCAGGAGCGTGGTGTAGCCCTCCTTGACGAGCCACGAGGTCAGGTTGAGCTCGCGGCGTACGGGTCGGACGCCGCGCACCCCGACGACGATCAGCCGGTCGCTCGCAGACAGGCCCTTCATGATCTCGCCGACCAGTCCGTCGAGCCGCGAGTAGAGCTTCTCCAGGTTCTCGCCGTACCCCGCATCCAGGGCCGAGTCGTGCGCGGGCAGCCGGTCGTCCCCTGCCCTGGCAAGCACCCTCACCGCCGCGCCTGTCTGCGGAAAAACCGACAGGAGCAGGTCCCATCCCCCCCGGCCGAGCTCGCCGAGGGTCATGCGCTCCGACCGCTCCCACGAGGAGTAGGTCTGGTTGAGAAGTGCGGCCGGACCGATCTGCCCGGCGGCATAGGCGTGCTCGTCGACGAGGGATCCCGTCGTGCGAAAACGGCCGTAGCGATCCGCGAGGAATCCGGCATAGTAGCGCGGAGACGAGAGGGGCATGATCGGAGCGTAGGGGTCGGCACCCACGGGCTCGAGCACGGCCTCGAGGCCCGGGCCGCCGGACAGGGGCAGGACTCGCGTGATTCCAGTGATCTTCTTCCCGCCACCCTCGAACGAGAGCTCGATCCAGTCGCTCCACTTGCCCGGTACGGCACTCACGACGGAGCGGCCTGCGTCCACGAGCAGCACACGGTCCGTCGTGCCGGCGGCCACCGACCAGCTCATCGTCAGCTCGGCGGCCGTCTCCTTGCCTCCCTGCACCGGTCCCGCGACACGCACCCTCCACCCGCCGCCAGGCAAGGACTCGGCCGCGAGCTCGATTCCCCCGTCGGGCGGCCTGCCCCCGGCCGCTGGAGCGGACGTCCGAACAAGCATGTAGGCCCCCGGACCGCCGCCGAGATCCGGTGTCCCCGCTCCGCTGAGCACCTCAGCGGCGCCTGCCGTGGATTGGGGGAAGGAGAAGGGGGCGCGCAGGACCCGCACGCGCTTGCCTGCGCGCGCCGCGGCGGCCCAGAACGACTCGCCCAGCCTCACGCTCGGCGAGGGCTGCAGGCCCGAGCCGCCGGAAGGGAGGCACGGCATTGCGAGATCGTAGCTCGACGGAAGCCTCATCACGTCACCCAGGATGCCGTGGGCCGCGGGAGGCGTCCCGGTCACGAAGCTCGACCAGGCCGTGGCCGGGTCGGAGGGCACGGTGGTCGAGAGGGCAGAACGGTGGAGCCGCGCGAGATTCGGCACCTTGCCGCGCACCACAAGATCGTCGAGCAGGCGGGGGTCGAGCCCATCGACGCCAAGGACGACGAGCCGTGGACCGTCCTGGACGCCAGGCTCGTCCTGCACGCTGCCGCCACCTCCCCTGCAGTGGCACGAGGCCGCAAGCACGGACAGGAGTGCTGTGAAGCAGACCAGCCGTCCGGCCCGTGGTCCACCGTCCAGGCTCACGCTTCCTCTTCACCCTCTGCAAGCAGGGTGTACTCGACCTTCCGGATGGAGCGATCCGCGGCGAGCAGCGCGCTCGTCACCACCTTGCGGTGGGTCAGCGCCGTCGCGGGACACCCGGCACACCGGCCCGTGTAGCGAACGACGACCACGCCCTCGTCCTCGCGCACCTCCGCGACCTCGACCGCACCCCTGTCCACGGCGAGGACCGGATTGATCTTCTCCTCGATGACCTTGACGATGGTATCCAAGAGCTCGCTCAATGCCAGGGGCTCCAGGCTCCGGAAGCTCTCACATCTCGGCAGCGATGGTTCCGAGCTGGTTGATCAGGAACTGCTGGTTCTTCTCCATGGCCTCGATGAGGTCGAAGATGTCCATGAGACGTACGTTGTACGACTCAAAGCGCTTCTTGGCCTTCTCCTCGAGGCGCAGCTTCGAGAGGTTGCCGAGCGGCATGATCCACTTCGCCGGCTCCTCCGCGATGTCGCCCGAGCCCTCCAGGTAGACGGCGGGCTTGAAGTCCTCGGACACCGGCGTGCCCACGTCGAACTGGATCTGGTACTCCATGACGCTCGGGTCGAACGGCTGGGTCACGAGCACGAGGTTGCCCACCAGGGCCTGGGCCTCCTCTCCGAAGGGCTCCTTGGAGAGGATGATGCCGTAGTTGCTGCTGGCAACCTTCTCGAACTTGCCCTTCCACGCCTTGAGGGCCTTCCTGTCGTTTTCGCTGCGCGCCACGTGCTGGCGCACGAGCCTGTAGAGCTCCTGCCAGCTGCTCGTGTACGTGAAGAGGACAGGAACCGTCTCGCCCGTGTAGATCTGGTAGTTGCGCTTGGCGACCTCGCTCAGGCCCATGGGCGGCGGGTTGTCCTTCTTCGTGTGGTCCTTGAGCTTCGCAATGGACGCGGCGTCGAACTCCATCTTCGCCGCCTTGCCCCGGGACGCGACGACGGCCTTCTTCATCTCGGCCAGCTTCTTGGATCCGTTCTGCACGAGGCCGTAGAGATCGCTGCCGTCTGCCACGGCAAGTTGGCGGAGCTTGCGCTGGGAGCACCCGTTGCCCAGCATCGAGCCGATGCCGAAGCCCACCGCGATGCACATGATGGCCACGACCGCGGTGATGAGCGCGTTGCGCTTGGCGGAGGCCTTCTGATCCTCGGCGCTGACCGTCTCGAGAGACGGCCGTGTCTCGCCCACGAGCGAGGGTCTCTGCACCTCGACTCCCAGCTGGGGTGCAAAGGGATCCTTGGTGACGTCCACCGGTTTCTGGGGCTGCTGCATGAAGGCCGGGGGCGGCGCACCGCCGGGTGCAACCCCGGGAGGCGCTCCCATGCCTGGCGGGGGCCCGAAACCGGGAGGCGCGGGCGCTGCAGGCTGGGCTCCCCCCGCGCCGGGCTTCTTCAGCCCGAGGCGGGCCTTGAGATCATCGATGTCCGCGCCAGCAGGCTTCTTCTTGTCGTCTGCCACTTTGGGAATCCTCCTTCGTATTGCCGAACGCTACTATTGAAACCTGGATACTCGACCGATGTAAAGGGCCAATCTGAACGCCTCCCCGAAAAAAGTCAATGTGATCGCCAAGCTGGGGAATGATACCGGCTGTACGGCGCGCAGCCCCGGTGATATGTGTACCGGACAAGCCACAGGACACCACATGCTGAGCCTCGATCTCAACTACGCGATGAACGAATCCCTGGCACCCTGCGCGGGCATGCGCGAGATCGCTCCCCTCGGTGAGCGCGTCGATCGATGCCTCGCGGATCTCCGGGCGGGCGGCCCGCTCAAGGGCTGGGTGGGACTCCCGTTCGAGGACGGACCGGCCGCGGAGGCGGCTGCGTTCGCCCGCTCGCTCCCGGAGGGCCTGCGCGACGTGGCAGTCCTGGGCATCGGCGGCTCGAGCCTCGGACCGCTCGCCGTCTACCACGCCGCGCGCCACCCGCACGTTCTGCGGCCCGCACCCGGAGACGAGAGGAGCCGCCTCCTTCACTTCCTCGACAACTCGGACCCCGACACGGTCGGCTCGATCCTCGAGGGCCTCGATCCCGCCACGACGCTCTACATCGTCATCACGAAGAGCGGTTCCACCGCAGAGACAGCCAGCCAGCTGCTCATCGCCTGGGCCAGGGCGAGCGAGGTTCTTGGCGAGAGCGCCCGCGATCACTTCGTCTTCATCACGGATCCCGAGCGAGGGGACCTGCGTGCTCTTGCGGGCAGGCTCGGGGTCCGCACCTTTTCCGTGCCTCCGGACGTGGGGGGCCGATTCTCCGTGCTCTCGCCCGTCGGCCTCGTGCCCACGGCCGCGGCAGGGCTCGATCCCGCGGCACTCATTGCCGGGGCGCGGCGGGTGGCCGCTGCATGCCTCGATGCGCCTCTGGCCGACAACCCCGCCGCCCTGCTCGCTGCCATCGCCCACCTGGCGGACGTGCGCGAGGGACGCAACGTGCACGTGTTCATGACGTACTCGGACCGCCTGGCTCCCGTGGGAGCGTGGTTCCGGCAGATATGGGCGGAGAGCCTGGGCAAGCCGCGCGCCGGCGGGCCTCCCGCCGGCCCCACACCGCTCGACGCGCGGGGTGCGACGGACCAGCACTCGCTCCTCCAGCTCCTCGTCCAGGGCCCGCCGGACAAGTTCGTCGTCTTCCTCGACGTCCGATCGCGCCGCGAGGTGACGGTGCCGGCACTGTTCGAGGACCTTCCATCGTTCGGCTATCTCGCCGGCCTGCCGCTCGCAACGCTCATCGACGCCGAGCGGCGGGGCACGGCGATGAGCCTGGCACGCGCGGGCACGCCCTCGATCACGCTGACGGTGGACGACACGTCACCCGCGAGCATGGGGGCGCTGTTCTTCCTCCTCGAGGTGGCGACCGCGATCGCCGGCTCCCTCTACGGGGTCAACCCCTACGACCAGCCCGGCGTCGAGCAGGGAAAGAAGCTCGCGTGCGGACTGCTCGGACGACGGGGGTTCGAGGAGATGAGGGCCGAGGCGCGGAACCTCGAGGACCGGCGGAGCGACGATCTCGTCATCGAGTTCTGATCACAGCCGCTTCATCCTCGATTTCCACCGTGCCTTGCCAGGATCGCGGCCCGCGATGAGCCCTGCGGCCCCCCACGCCGCCATCCACGGACCCTCTGCGCCCAGCCCGGGCAGAACCTGACGGGAGCAGACGATGAGGTTGCGGATGCGGCTCGAATAGCCCAGCCCGCACGCGCCCCACGGCCCCGGATCCGGAAGGTGGTACACGGGCTTGAGATGGCGGGCGAGCACCCGGGCCGGATCCTGCTCGCGTTCCTCGGCGCGGACGCCGTCAAGGGGGCCGCGCACCTCGCGGACGAAGTCGTCGATGAAGGGAACCACCCTGCACAGCCTCCGCCGGACCCTGGCCGCGACGTGGTCCACGGTGCGCGGATCCTCGCGCGTGCGCCTGCCGTCCACGAGGAAGGACACCCACAGGCCCTCCCCACCGCCCTCGACGGACCCGCGCTCGAGCACGGCGAGATTCGCCTCGATGGGCGGCTTGCCCTCGTCGAACAGGACGTGGACGAGCCGCGCCATGGGTTCGGGAAAGACCTCGTCCCGGAGAACGAGACGCATCGTGGCGAGGTACGCCGTCGTGTCCAGATCGCGGCCCTGGACCGGGCTCTCGTCGACGCGCCTGCCGTCCCGGCGCAGGAGCGGGACGATCGACGACATCTCCACGCCTGCAACGAGAAAGTCACAACCGGTTGCGCTCTCCTGCCCGGCGAGCTTGACCTGCGCCACACGCCCCCCTCGCACCACCACTTCCTCGAGACGGTCCGAGAGCTTCGCCTCTCCGCGCGAGGTCGTGATCCTTTGCAGGAGGATCTCGCTGAGCGCGCGGATGCCGCCATCGATCGCGACCTGCCGTCGCACGGCCCTGCCATGGATCAGGGCCGCGTGAACGGGCGCGATCTGGCGCCTGTCCAGTCGGCTCATCGGCACCACGTGAGTGAACACGCAGCTCCTGAGCAACGGCGCGTCCGCCAGCACGTCGAGCAGTCGACCCCCCAGCCCGTCCAGGCCGAACGGCGAGGACGAGAGCAGCCTCCGCACGCGCTGCCTCTCGATGAAGCCGCGCGGCGGCAGGGCCGCCCCGCTCCCGAGCACGCCGTCGATCGACTCGAGAGCCTCGTCGAGGTCCGCGTAGAACATCCTGGCGGCCTCCTTCTCGCGGGGCATCTCGCGGGCGAACTCGGACAGGAACCGCTGCGGGTCGGCGGGAACGGAAACGCGACACCTGGGCGTGACGATCTGGAACAGGGGGTCGACGGGTCGCTCCTTGCGCTTGATGATCTGCGCGATGCCGAGCTCCGAGAGGATCCTCCTGGCCACCGGCGACTCCAGCTCCCCCGTGACCGCCGGGACGGGATCCGCGGCACGCTCGCCCGCTCCCACCACGAGGACCCGAAAGCCCCTCTTGCACAGGAGGGCCGAGGCCAGGAGCGGCGCGAGATCCGCACCGACCACGATGACGTCGAAGTGCTCCTTGACGATCACAGCCTGACCGCAGGCTCCTCGTCGCCCCTCTCGGTGATCCTACCTGCCAGGAATCCCGGGGTGCCCAGACGTTCCAGCGCGTCGAGGCAGGCATGCGCATCGGCCTCGTCGACGATCACGGCCAGGCCCATGCCGAGATTGAAGGTCCCCACCATCTCCTCGCGCGCAACGCCGGCGTCGGCAAGGGCTGCGAAGACCGCCGGGGGTTCCCAGCTCGAGGCATCGAGCACGGCCGCCGCGCCGGCGGGCAGCACCCGCGCGAGATTGCCAGGAATCCCCCCCCCGGTGATGTGCGCGATGGCCTTGAGTCGCGCCGTGCGCTGCAGCGCAGCAACCTCCGATGCGTAGATGCGTGTGGGCTCGAGCAGCACGTCCGCGAGAGTCCCGGTCCCGGCCGCAAGGACGTCGTCAAGGCTGCGGCCGGGATCCTCCCACAGCACCTTGCGGGCCAGCGAGTAGCCGTTCGAGTGCAGGCCGCTCGAGGGCAGTGCCACGACCACATCGCCGGGTCGGACGTTCCTGCCGTCGATGATGCGAGAGCGTTCCACCACGCCCACCGCGAAGCCGGCAAGATCGTACTCGCCCGGCTCGTACATCCCCGGCATCTCCGCGGTCTCTCCCCCGACGAGGGCGCATCCCGCCCTGCGGCAGCCGTCCGCGACACCGGAGATCACCTTCTCGGCCACGTCGACGTCGAGGCGGCCGCAGGCGAAGTAGTCGAGGAAGAACAGCGGGCGTGCCCCGGAGGTCAGGACGTCGTTGACGGCCATGGCGACGAGATCGATCCCGACCGTGTCGTGTCGTCCCGCCACCTGGGCCACCTTGAGCTTCGTGCCCACGCCGTCGGTACCCGAGACCAGAACTGGATCCCTCATGCCCTCCGGGAGCCTCACGAGGCCGGAGAATCCACCCACGTCCCCGAGCAACTCGGGAATGGAGGTGGACGCAACGAGGGGCCGAATCCTCTCCACGAGAGCATCGCCCGCCTCGATGTCCACCCCCGCTTCCTTGTACGTGACCATGCCTCACTCCGCGGCGCGGACGGCACGCCGTCTAGTCGAAATCCAGGATCACCCACAGGCCCCCCTCGCGCAGGAAGGTGACCTGGCCCTCCGGATGGCGCAGGAACGCCCGGTTGCCCTGTACCTCGATCTCGTCATACAGATGCTCGTCGATGATCTTGATCAGGCGCTCGATGACCTCCCTGCCCCCGGGATCGCTCCAGGCCTTCTCGAGCACCGCGGCATCGTCCTGCACGGAGTACTTGGAGGGGACGAGATCCGCCATGACGTCCCAGCGCTCCGCCTCGAAGGCATCGAGAAACGAGACCAGCGCCTCGCGTGGCGTGGCCTGGCCGTAGAACGTGGTCGCGGGCGACTCCAGAACCCAGCGTCCCTCGACGAGCGACATCACGACGACCCTGCCGTCCTCGAGCGTGATCCGGGCGCTCAGGCTGACGCCTGGATCCTCGAGCGCCTGATCGATGAGCGCGACGAGGTCCTCCGCGATCTGCGGGTCATTCTCGAGCGCGTTCCTGAACGCCTGTGCGTCGAGGACCTCGCGCTGCTCGGCGCTCAGGCCGGCCCAGGCCACTTCGAAATCGCCGCCGACGAGCCCTGCGCGTAGCGCGGCCAGGTCACGATCCACGGGATGCACGCCCGCCGAGCAGGCCGCGAGCATCGCGGCAAGCGCGCACGAGATGATGGAGTCGACCGTCATCGGCTCCCAAGGGTATCCGCGGCACGATGGGCTGTCAAACCACCGGAAGTTGATCGATCGGCCCGCATACGGGATAAGTAGGCATGCCCGCTCGTCCGACAGCGCGTGACTCAATGATGAGGTGGCTCGTCCCCGTGCTCGTCACGGGCCTGTGGGTGGTCCTCGCCCTCACGTCGTCCGACCGCCGCAAGGACCAGGATGCCCCGGCCGGCCACATCGAGATCTGGGGGTGGGTCGAGGCCGCGAACGGCGTGCAGGCACGCGAGCCGGTGGAGCTCGCGCTCTACTCGGAGCAGGGCGGAGAGGGCAGGCTCAGGGCCCGCACGCAGATCCTCCCGGGCACGGTCTTCAGGTTTCCTGGGCTCGAACCAGGCATCCACCACATCCTGGCCTCGAGCGCCGGCCTCGCCGCGACCACGACGACCACCGTGCGGGGAAGGGGACGGGCGGGGCCCTACATCATCGCCCTGGAGAGGAGCTCTGGGCTCGCCGGCCGCGTCACCTCGCGCACCGGCGCTCGTCCGGGCGCCCGCGTCCGCCTCCTCCCGGAGCCGGCCGCCGGGGATCCGACCAAGCAGAGCCCCTGGAGGCCTCCCCTCGAGATGACCGCCGACGGGAGCGGACGGTTCGCGGCCAGCGGCCTCGCGCCGGGCGCGTACCGCGTCGAGGTGGCGTCGGAAGGACATGCCGGCACCACGATGAGCCGCGTCCAGGTTCCGGGGCCGGAGCTGGAGATCCGGCTCGTGGAGCTCGGGCGCCTCCTGGTCAGGGTGGTGCAGAAGGTGGACGAGGTGAACGGGTTCACGGTGGCAGGAGCGCAGGTCCGTCTCAACGGTGGTCGCTCGGGGACCGTCCACGAAGGGATCACGACAAGGGGAGGCATCGCCGTCTTCGAGAGACTGGTACCCGGCACGTACTCGATCGACGCCGTCAAGGGCCAGCTCCTGGCGTACCGTCAGGTGGACGTGACGGTAGCCGAGGGCGAGGAGGCAAGGGCCACGATCGACATCAAGCCCGGGCTGGCACTCGAGGGCATGATCCAGGACGGCTCGACCATGGCTCCCGTGGATGGAGCCTGCGTGGTGGTCTCCAGCCGTTCCGACACGCCGCGTCTCTCCTGCTCGACGAGCGACGTCAAGGGCCGCTTCCGGGTCGCCGGCCTGACGCCCGGCACGTATGCCGTGGTGGTCCAGGCCGCCGGATTCCTGCGCAGGAGGCTGCCGCTGATCCGGATTGGCGCGGAAACGGCTGCCGCGGCGCAGGTCACGCTCGAGAGATCGATGCGCATCACGGGAACCGTGACGGATTCCTCGGGCCTGCCCGTCAGCGGTGCCAGGGTCTTCGTCGACGAGGCCAGCAAGCTCTCCTCCTCCCTGTTCGAGGGGTTCCTCGACATCCACCTGCCGGCCCTCGTGCCCGAGGGACCCGGCATCCTCGCCGTCGGCGAGCTCGGCGTCACGCTCGGACCCGTGCCGCCCATTCCCATCGATGAGCTTCCGACCGGTCTGACCGGCACGCCAGGGAGCGGGCAGCAGGCGATGCTGCCGCAAGGATGCGGGTGCCTCGAGGAGCTGGGCGGCGGCCAGGGCCGGGGCGGCCGAACGGGCCCGGACGGAAGCTTCCTGGTCGACGGCATCGCGCCGGGCGAGGTCAGCCTCGTGGTCGTGCATCCGGCCCATGCCACCCTCAGGTCACAGCCCATCACACTCGAGGCAGGTGAGGAGCCGCCGCCCGTGAACCTGGTGCTCGCGACGGGCTCCACCCTCGGAGGCCGCGTTCTCGATCCCGAAGGCGTGCCCGTGGACGGGGCGCTCGTGTGGATCGAGGGCCCCTCCACGTTCCTCGCACAGCCGATCGTGGTGGGACCGGACGGAACGTACAGGGCGGAGCACGTGGCGGGCGAGGTGAAGGTCAGCGCCTCGTCCCCGGGCACCTTCTCGGCATCGCGCATCGTCACGATGGCCGAGGGCACATCGAGCCTCGAGGTGAATCTCGTGCTCGAGCCCGAGGGCGAGCGCGTCCCGGCCCGCGTCCTCGGTCCCTGGTCCTACCCGGTGGAGTCCGCCCTCGTGACCGTCACCTCGGGCTCGGGGCCCACCGCCATGGTGCGAGCCGTTCGCTCGGACGCGGACGGCATGGTCTCATTCCCCGCCCTCCCGGGTCCAGAGTGGGTGATCAAGGTCTCCCACGACTCCTATCGCACGCTGCGCTCGGTCCACGATCCCTGGGGCCCCTACGACGAGCCAGCACTCATGCTGGGCTTTGCGGCAGGAGTCTCGGGCACCGTCATGAACGGCTGGAGCCACACGCCCATGGAGGAGTTCACCGTGACGGTGATCAAGGACGGGCTGAAGGTGATGCGTGCCTCCTTCAAAGGAGGCGGCTTCACGCTCACGGACCTGCCTCCAGGGCCCTGCATCCTCCGCCTCGAGGCCGAGATCTTCGAGGTTCTCACCACCGAGGTCACGCTGCCAGAGGGTACGGGGCCCGCCGACGTGACGCTGCCCGGGCTGGAGCTCTGGATGGAGCCTCTCGATCCGGGAGCATGATGGGCCCCAGCAGGGTCGCGATCCTTTGAGCTCCCTGCAATATCAGACGGTTACGGACGAATGCCGGGGTGTTTTTACGGTGGTAATAAAACACGATACGGGTATAATGTCGCTATGATCAAGATCGGTTGTGCGGATTTTCCGATCCCGCCTTCCAAGTACTTCCAGGAGTGGCGGCTCGTGGAGATCCAGCAGACACTCAGCCGGTTCCCGGGCGAGGGAACGGTGCAGCGATGGCTATCCGAGGCCCCCGCGGGGTTCGAGTTCGTGGTCGTCGCCTCGCCCCTCATCACGACCGAGCCCGACAGCCCGAACCTCAAGTACCAGGAGCTGCCCCGAACGCGTAGCAAGGGGGCGTTCGGGGGCTTCCGCCTCAACGACATCACGAAAAAGGCCCTCCAAAAGACTTACGATCTCGCGATCGACCTCAAGGCCCAGCTCATCCTGTTCCAGACGCCGCCGGAGTTCAACTCCTCGAGGGCGCATCTCGAGCAGATGAGGACCTTCTTCGAGAAGGTGGACAGGGAGAAGTTCACGTTCGTCTGGGAAGCCCTCGGCAACTGGGCGCCCAAGACCGTGCTCAAGGTGTCCGAGAGCCTCGACCTCATCCCCTGCGTCAACCCGCTCGAGTTCGAGCCCCTCCCGGAGGGGCTGAGCGCGTTCTTCCACCTCAACGGCCCGGCCGGCTTCAGGTCGCGCTACGAGGAGGAGAGCCTGACGGAGCTCGTGCAGATCTGCAAGAAGTACGACGAGGTCTACTACGTGTTCACGAACATCGACATGCACAACGACACGATGCGTCTGAAGAAGATCGTGGAGAACAACCGCTAAACAAGTCCGCCTCGGTTCGCTACACTCGGCAACATGTGAGCAGCTAGAAACGCCCACGGCGGGAGGACGTTCCCCAGGCGACCAGGGCGTGGCGGGGCGCGGGGTCGAAGGAACCATGCAGTTCCCCGGTGACTGACCGCTACTGGACAATTCCAGTGAACTGGAATTGTCCAGTCGGGACCACGAGCCCGCAGGGCGAAGTGAGTGCCCCGCACTTCTCACGCCCGTGCCCTTCGACAGGCCCTTCGACAGGCTCAGGGCAAGCTCAGGGACACGGGAGAGAAGGGACCTGTGCAGTCCTGTTTAGTACGAGCGATGCGCTACTTCTTGACCTTCCACTCGAGCTCGGCGCGTCCCAGCGCCCCGGAAAACACGAGGGAGAACGAGCCGATGCCGCTCGAGAGCACAGGCATGGCCCCATCCTCGAGGACCCTGGGAAACCGCAGGACGAACGTCTTGCGGTAGACCGTGATGAACGGGTAGTAGGTCCGGAGCATGGGAGAGGGCTTGGACACCTTCTCGAGGCTGGCCAGGGCGACCTCCTGTCCCAGGTCGTTCGTCAGCGCCATCACCCATGCGCTGTCCTCACGCGAGAAGTCGGCCCACTTCTGGTTGGTGGCCGTGGAAGCCACGAGGAACTCGTTCCAGGCCTCCCAGTCGCGCCGCTGCTCCTCGAGCAGCGCGGCCCTGGAATCCGCATCGAGCCTGTAGTCGTCGGCATAGCGCTCCACGAAGGCCTGCCTGAACTGCCAGGACCTGAAGGTCGCCGACACCGTCAGCGGGTTCTCCATGGTGTCCAGGTTGAAGACCTGCTTCTCGCGCGTCCAGTGATCGAAGACCCTCTCGTAGTCCTTGCTTCCGAAGCTCTGCGGCCCGTCCGACAGCGACACGGGCAGTGGCCCGCATGCCACAGCCAGGAGACACGCTGCGACGGCAAGGTGGCGGCGCGCCTCAGCCATCCATGAAATCCTTGCGTGAGTAGAGGGTCTCGAGTCGGACCCCCATCTCCTCGATGGCCTCCCGGCCTCCCTCCAGGCGGTCGACGAGCACCACTGCGCCCACCACAACGAGACCGGAACCGCGCGCCTGCTCGATCCCGTGGCGCAGCGAGCCTCCCGTCGTCAGCACGTCCTCCACCATGGCCACGCGGCCGCCCTCGGGAATCGCCTCCAGCCCATCCACCTTCTGGGCCATGCCGTGGTCCTTCCTGCTGAGGCGAACGTAGAACGCATCGAGAGTCGTCCCGCGTCCATGAGCCACGGTGGCCACGGCGCTGACGAGCGGGCACGCACCGATGGCAACGCCGCCCACACCGTCGAGCGGCCCGAACCGCCCGAGCAGATCGAGCACGAGGTTTCCCACGAGGTGGTGGGCCTCCGAGCGCAGGACGGTGGCCTTGCAGTTGATGAAGAAGTCGCTCCGCTTGCCGGACGCGAGGAGGAACTCCCCGGGTGCTCCCTTCCTGAAGGAGTGCGTCCTGAGCAGGTCGAGCAGTCTCTCCCTCACGACCCATCCCTCAGAACAGCCGCGGGCCTGACGAGCACCTGGCTCTCGTCACCCGTGACCGTGGGAGGCTTGAGTGGTCGGTCCGTGCGACGCGGACGACGGGGATCGCCTGGCTCCGTTCCTCCAGCCGGAGGGCGAGGAGCGAGCTCCTGCTCCCCGCCGCCGAAGTCGAGAGCCGGGGCGACGACGCGGCCAGACACCACGGCGTCGGACGAGACGGACACCGGCTCGCTCGAATGCACGATCCCGCTCAGCCGACCGTGAATCGTACCACCCGTGCAGGTCGCCTCGCCGGTGAGCACTCCCGAGCGCGCGATCTCGAGGCGGCCCGTGACGAACACCTTGCCCTCGAGGGTCCCCTCGACCACGAGCTCGCCCTCCACCTGGAAGCTGCCCCTGACCGTCGTGTCCTTCTCGATCTTCATGCCCGCACCGGCGCGACCGATACTATCCATTCCCCCCCGCATTGACAACCGGCGCCCGAGGAACATCCACGGTCAGCCGCTGTCCCAAGGTGGGAGAAGGAGAGAACGGATGAGAAGAGCGCACAGCCGGGAGACCGTCGAGGAGCCCAACCTGATCCCCGTCATGAACATGGTCTGCCTGCTGATCCCCTTCCTTCTCCTCACGGCCACCTTCATCCAGTATGCCGTCATCGGTGCGAACGCGCCGCGCCTCAATCCCGTGCCCGGCGAGCCGTCAAGCGCGACGCGTCCACTGGAGCTGACGGTCCTCGTGACGGACCAGGGCTTCCGGATCACGGCGGCGGGACGCATCCTCGGGACCCCGGGGGAAGCGGACGCGAGCGAGGTGGCCGCGCCGGCGGTCCCCATGACCCGGAGCGGAGGAAAGGCAGACTACGACTACTCATCGCTCCAGCTCATGCTCAGGGAAATCAAGGACGAGCACGAGGGGGAGAGCGCGATCCGGATCGGAGCGGAGCGGAACATCGACTACGCGACCGTTGTCAAAGTGATGGACGCCACGAGAGCCGACGTCGACGGGGAGCTCTTCCCGGACGTGGTTCTGCTCGCGGGCGTGATCTAGGAGGCATGAACATCCACATCCGGGGCACGGGCTCGAGAGCAGGGCGTCAGGGGCTGCCCGCGAAACGCATCGAGCCCACGGGGAGGACGGAAGGAACGAAAGAGGTGCCAAGATGTCCCGGCAAGCCAGAACACCCAGGAGCTCCCTCGACGTAGACGGCCCAAAGATGCTGCGCATCGGCGTGATGCAGGGTGCACGGATCATCGAGGAGCGCATCATCCACACCCGACAGAGCGTGAGCGTGGGCCAGAGTGCACGCTCGACGTTCATCCTCGCCCATCCCTCGCTCCCGGCGCACCACGTGCTGTTCGAGTCGCGCAAGACGGGCTACGTGCTCAACGCACGGCCCTTCATGGAAGGCAGGTTCACGACGCGCGAAGGCGTGACACGGCTCGAGGGCGACACCCTGCGTGTGCCGCTCGACGACTCGAGCCGCGGCTCGCTCGTCTTCGGAGACGTGACGCTCCTCTTCCAGTTCGTGGTGCCTCCGCCCGTCCAGCCGCGGCCTCAGCTCCCCTCGAGCGTGAGGGGAGCCTGGAGGCACGAGGCCACGGACCTGTTCCGCCCGCGAGAGGGATTCATCGGCCTGACGTGGCTCCTGAGCTTCCTCGTCTGCGCGGGGTTCGTCATCTTCTTCCACGTGAACGACTGGCCCGCCGAGGCACAGGCCTTTGATATCGACAACAAGTGGATCGACTTCGTGATCCAGACTCCCGAGGACCTCCTCGAGGCGCAGGCGCGCGAGGCGAGCAGGGATTCCAGCGTCGAGGGCGAGGGAGAAGCCGAGCAGGACGAGGCCAAGAGGCAGGAGGCTCCCCGCAAGGACAAGGTGGTCAAGAAGGGGCCACGCAAGCCCCTGACGGAGGAGCAGAAGCGCGCGGACGAGGCAAAGAGACAGGCACAGATCCGTGCCCTGGTGGAGAACTCCGGGCTGGCCCTCGTGCTCGGCTCCAAATCCGGTGACGCGTCCGGAAACGCTGGAGCGGACCTTCTCACGGGCTCGGGTCCGGCCACCGACATCGACAAGCTCATGTCCCAGGTGGGCACGCTCAAACAGGCGAGCGCCGCCGACGCGTGGAGCAAGCTCGACGATCCGGCAGTCTCCGACTCCGGCAAGGTCGTGGCCCTCGAGGACCTGAGAGCCGCCCAGGCCGATGCAGAGGTCATCTCGAGCGACGCGAAGGAGAAGGCGCCCAAGGCCAAGGCCAAGCTCGGGCCTCTCGAGGAACAGCTCAGCCCGGGCATCCTGGACGAGAAGAAGGTGATCGCCACGGTCAGAAAGGGCATGCCGGCGATACGCAACTGCTACGAGAAGGGTCTGAACAAGAACCACGGCCTCCAGGGAAAGATCAACGTGGAGTTCACCATCGGGACCTCCGGAAGGGTCACGAGCGTCAAGGCCAAGGGCGACTCCCTGGGAGATCCCGCGGTGACATCCTGCGTGCTCGGCAAGTTCAAGTCCTTCACGTTCGACAAGCCCGCGGGCGGCAGCGTCAAGTACCTCTACCCCCTCATGTTCAAGCCCGGCGGCTGAGCTTCACAATCCAGACATCCTGTGGGACGATGCGCGCATGCATGCGCGCATCGCGCTCGCCGCAGCGGCGTGCCTCGTCGCGGGGTGCCGCTCGTGCCAGCCGCCGCCAGGGCCCGGCGACGCGGTCGACGATCGACGCCTCTCGATTCCCGGTGACGAGACCGCGGGGTTCCTCGAGCACAGGAGGCCGCAGTACGCTGCAGCGCGGGTCAAGGCCAGGAAGTGGCTCGACGATCTCGAGGTCGATCCCTCGCTCCTGAGGTCGCACGGCATCAAGGGCAAGAAGAAGCTCGTCGAGCTGCTGGATGCCTACGTCTGGCTCATGCGCGACCCGCTGGGAGAGGACACCCGGGCCCTCATGGCCAGGGCCGAAGAGGTGATCCAGCCTACCCGCGAGGCCGCCTACCACGACATGGCCGCGGTGGACGACCGCCAGTTCAAGCAGGACGCCACCAGCTACATGCGCGCCGCCTATCTCATGGACCGGCTGGGAATGGACACGGGGCAGTACGTCGAGCAGATGCGCAAGGTCCTTCCGAGGTTCGACGAGCACATGCCGACGCGCGGACCCGCACAGCAGATGATCTTCCACACCTACTACTCGCACTTCGGCTTCCCGGAGCCCTTCCCGCTCGACCGGGCCTTCGAGAAAGGGCGGATCGCCGCCCGTGCCGACCCGCACACGCTCGAGAGGATGCCCATCTACCACCTCACACACGAGATCTTCATGCCCTTCAGGTACGGTGAGGTGCGCGAGACGGACTTCTTCGACGAAGACGACGAGGCCTACCTGACCGGGGCGCTCCCCGTTCTCGTCAAGCGCAGGATCGCGGCCCGCGACCCGGACCTGGTGGCAGAGCTCGTCCTGTGCCTGGAGTACCTGGACATGGAGGACGATCCGACCTACGCGGAGGGGATCGCTTTCCTCCTCGACAGCCAGAACGCCGATGGGTCCTGGGGGGACTATCCCGAGGCCGACAGGCGCCACGGACCGTACGCCCGCCACCACATCTACCTGCACACCACGAAGCTCGCGCTCAGCGCGCTCATCAACGCATTCCGCTGTCCGGGATGAGGAGGCTGCGGGGCGCAGCTACGCCGGGGGCTCGGGATCGTCGACAGTGACGTCCTCGACGCGGACGAGCACCACCGTGATGTTGTCCTCGCCGCCGGCCTCGTTGGCCCCGTCGACGAGCCTCTTCGCCGCCGCGGGCAGATCGTCGCCGCCCTCGCACAGCATCGCCTCGATGGCCTCGTCGGAGACGATGCCGCTCAGCCCATCGGAGCACAGCATGAACAGATCGTTCTTCTCCAGCGGCACGCGGCTCAGATCCACCTGGACGGTGGACTGCATGCCGAGAGCCCGTGTGATCACGTTGGTGGGGATGGCCTGCTTCCTCTCCTCGCTCATGTCCGGCATGGCGTCGAGGTAGTCGTTGAGCAGTGAGTGATCACGCGTGACCTGCGAGAGTTGTCCATCGCGCAGGAGGTAGCATCGGCTGTCGCCCACGTGGCCCACGTAGCCCATCGTGTCACGGGCCGAGAAGCAGAGCGAGACCACGGTCGTGCCCATTCCCTCCTGCGCAGAGGGCTGGCTCGACTGGTGGTAGATCGATTTGTTGGCAACCTGGATGCCACCGATGAGGCGGTTCTCCTCGTAGGAGAGGTTGGTGTCGAAATGAAACGGCCAGGTGGAGTCCTCGCTCTCCGTGTGCTTGAAGAACGTCGAGATGCGGTCCACCGCCATCGACGAGGCCACGTCCCCCGCATTGTGCCCGCCCATGCCATCGGCGACGATGACGAGGTCGTACGCCTCCAGCACGAGGAACGCATCCTCGTTGTGATCGCGTTCGCGCCCCACGTCGGTGAGGCCCTCGAAGGTGAGCTTTATCGCCATTGCCTCATGGTTCGTCGATCCAGCCGGGAACCTCCGGCCGGCAAATTTTCTTCCCAAACAATCACGTTGTTGTCAAGTAGGAGCCGGACACCCGCCAGAGGCGGGCCCCGTACGGGGCCCGCTTGTCAGGAGTCGAAAACGGACGCTATACTCCGTCCCATGGGGACTGCAAGACTGTTCATTCCACAGGAAAGACTCGACTCATGGGCCGCCGAGGACGTCATCGAGATCGACGAGCACAGGCTCAGCATCGGCGGGACGGACGACGAGCTGGAGATCGCTCCCGCCGTGCGGTTCATGCAGGAGGTCGGCGGTGAAGGCGACTCGCACGGACTGATCGGCAAGGTCAAGACCACGGCCCAGCTCGAGGAGATGGGCGCGGACCACATGCACGACTCGGTGCTCGTCGAGGAGTCCGCCTACGAGGTGCTCGAGGGTTACTCGGCCTCGAGACTGGACGCTGCCGCCTCGCAGCAGCCCTCCGAGTCCGTGAAAGAGACCGTCGACGAGCCTCCGGAGGCCAGGAGCGAGGAGGGGAGCAGCGAGGCCGAGGATCTCGCCCGGCTGCTCATCGAAAAGCTCGACTGACAAGATATTCACCGAGGCTACGAGGCCGTGGCCCTGGTCCGTCCTGCCTTTGCCGCGGCCTTGCGCAGGGGTTTCTCGATGTCCTTGAGGACCTTCTCCTCGCTCTTCTTGCGGGAGATGGCGATCTCCTTGACGATCAGGTTCTTCGCGAGCTCGAGCATGCGGCGCTCGCCAAAGCTCAGGCTCTTCGTGTTCTTCAGGATGCTCAGATCGCGGAAAACCTCAGCGATGTCGAAGAGGTTGCCCGTCTTGATCTTCTCCATGAAACCCCTGTACCGGCGGTTCCACGTCCGGTTGTCGTGAGCGGGCGGCGTCTCGCCGATGATGGAGAGGATCACCTTGATCTGCTTGTCGTTCACGAGCTCCCTGAGTCCGATTG
>JAFDER010000651.1 GCA_019310245.1 Deltaproteobacteria bacterium | reverse complement strand
CCCTCTTGGTACTCCGCACCCCAGAAAATCTGCTCAGGCTCGATGATGTAGTAGGACCCGGCCTCCCTGGTGTGCCGGGCCTCATCCATGGTGACGAGGATCTCGTGCAGCTTCTCACCAGGACGGATCCCGATCATCTTCATCTTGCATCCGGGGGCGACGGCCTGTGCGAGATCGACGATCTTCATGCTCGGGATCTTGGGAACGAACACCTCACCGCCCTTCATGTTCACGAGGCTCTGCGCGACGAACTCCACGGCCTCATCGAGAGTGATCCAGAAGCGGGTCATTCTCTCGTCGGTGACCGGGATCTCTCCGCTGTCTCGAAGCTTCTGGAACAGCGGCACGACGCTCCCACGGCTTCCGACCACGTTGCCATACCGCACGCACGTGAAGCGGATCGGATCTCCTCCCGAGTAGGAGTTGGCCTGCACGAACAGCTTCTCGGCACAGGCCTTCGTCGCACCGTAGAGGTTCACGGGATTGACGGCCTTGTCGGTGCTCAGCAATATGCTCGAGGGGACCCGGTTCCTGAGCGCGGCCATGATGACGTTCTTGGTCCCGATCACGTTTGTCTGGATTGCCTCGAACGGGTTGTACTCGCACGCGGGAACCTGCTTGAGAGCCGCTCCATGCACGATGAGGTCCACGTCTCGTGATGCGAGCTCCAGCCTCTCGAGGTCGCGCACGTCTCCGATGAAGAAACGGAGGCGGGAATCATCAATGGAATTCCTCAGCTCGGACTGCTTCAGCTCGTCTCTCGAGAAGATGATTATCCTGTGAGGATCGTACTTCTCGAGCACGTATCTGGCGAAATGCCGTCCAAACGAGCCCGTGCCGCCGGTGATCATGATGCTGGCATTCTCGAACATGGACCCGACGTCACGGTATCCGGTACTCTTCTCCGACATCTATCATTCCACCTGTCTGATGACTTCCACGTTGGACCAGTGCTTCTTCTAACTTGTAGAAGTTATTATTAAAACCCGGCACGTTCAAGGGGCGATACCGGTCGACGCAAGATGACGTGCCTGGTATAATGACGGCCCATGGCAGACATCCTCGTCACCGGAGCCGCGGGTTTCATCGGCTACCACGTCGCGAGGGCGCTGCTCGAGCGCGGGGACGGGGTGGTGGGGCTCGACAACCTGAATCCCTACTACAGCGTGGACCTCAAGAAGGCGCGGCTGGCGCAGCTCGAGGGGCGCGAGGGGTTCACGTTCCGCAAGATCGATCTCTCGAGCGAGCGGGGCATGGAGAGGCTCTTCGGCGAGCACCGCTTCGACGCTGTCATCCACCTGGCCGCGCAGGCCGGCGTGCGCTACTCGCTCAGCGAGCCGCGCACGTACGAGCAGTCGAACGTGCTCGGAACGCTGAACGTGCTCGAGGGGTGCCGCCACGCGGGCGTGGCTCACCTCGTCTTCGCGTCGTCCTCCTCGGTCTACGGGCTGAGCGCGAAGCTGCCCTACAGCGAGGCCGACGTGGTGGACCACCCCGTCTCCCTGTACGCGGCCACGAAGAAGGCGTGCGAGGCCATGGCCCACTCGTACGCGCACCTGTACGCCGTGCCCACGACGGGCGTGCGCTTCTTCACCGTCTACGGCCCCTGGGGCAGGCCGGACATGGCCTACTACAAGTTCTCGTTGAAGATGACCCGGGGCGAGCCGATCGAGGTCTACGGAGGGGGCGACTCGGGCCGAGACATGACGTACATCGACGACTGCGTCGAGGGGCTCCTCAGGCTCGTCGACAGCCCCCCCGCCCCGGACCCGTCCTGGGACGGCGCTGAGCCCGCGCCTGCCAGGTCGTCGGCCCCCTTCAGGGTCTACAACCTGGGCAACTCGAGCCCCGTGATCCTCAACGACATGATCGCGAGCCTCGAGAGGCTGCTCGGCGTCGAGGCGAGGCGCGTCGAGGCGCCCATCGACACGGGCGCGCTGCACGAGGCCGTGGGCTTCAGGCCCTCGACGAGGGTGGATGACGGCCTGGCCCGGTTCGTCGAGTGGTTCCGCGAGTATCACGTATAGGACCTGTTGCCGCCTCGCGTGGAGGGGGTATAGTCATCGAAGCACAGGGAGGTCCCATGAACCGGTTAGCACTCGTCCTGACAGCAGGGATCCTGGCGTGGGGATGCGCCTCGACCGGAAACCCGACGGGGGATGCTTCCAATGACGTGATCATGGAGGTCGGCGACACCGTCGGCGACGTGCCGCTCGAGGTCCCGGATGCCATCGACGACCCGTTCGGCGATGTCGCTGAGGACGGGACCCCCGACGCCGTGGAGGATGCCGCCGAGGATGCGACCGAGGACCCGGCGTTCGACACGATCGCCGATGCGCCCGT
>JAFDER010000650.1 GCA_019310245.1 Deltaproteobacteria bacterium | reverse complement strand
CATGGGATGGCGGACATGGTGTAGATGCTGGGGCTCGTGCCCTCGCTGACGGTGGTGTAGCTCAGGGCGTCGGGCGCGAAGGCCACGGACTCGCCCTGCGGCTCGGAAGGCTGGGGCACGTCGTAGACCTCGCCGAGCAGGGCCTCGGCGACGGTGCCCCAGGGGTAGCGCAGGAAGAGGAAGATCCGGTTGTAGGAGCGGACCAGGATCATGCTCCCGTCCTCGGAGATGTCGCCCGCGGTGGTGTTGGGGCTGCCGGGCAGATCTCCTTCTCCGAAGGTGACGGATGCGACCTCGGTCATGGTCGTTGTCGAGTCCGCGAGAGGGTTGGGTGACATGAAGAGCTGCGAGATGCCGTCGCCCGACTTCGTGAGGATGTAGTTCTCGAGGGTGCCGGGATCCACGAGGAAGGTCTCCGCGTTGTGGGCGCCGTCGGGGTACTGGAAGTGGTAGCGCTCCCAGTCCGTGGTGGAGAGATCGACGGGTGCCGCGTCGAGGTCGATGGTGGGCTCGTGCAAGCGGTAGATGGTCACGTGGTCCCTTGTGGAAGGGTTGTCCCCGATGTCGGCGAAGAAGAGGAAGTGGCCTCCGGCCGGGTCCGGGCCCATGCCCATGTCCTCCCAGTCCCGGGCCGAGGCTCCCTCGAGGGTGACGACGGCGACGAGCGTGCCGTCCTCGAGGAAGCCGAAGAACCGTGGCGAGTCGCCCGAGTCGTTGTGGGTCCACAGGATGGGCTGGGTGCGGCTCCAGCCTATCCCGGAGCATTCATTGAGCCTCCCGTCGGTAATGGTTCCGACGACGGCAGGATCGGAGAAGCACGGCAGATCCCCGCCGTGACAGTCCTGGTCGATGCCGTCGCCACAGATCTCGCGAGCTCCAGGGAAGATCATCTCGTCGTCGTCGTCGCAGTCGCCGTCGGCCTCGGAGAACCCGTCGCCGTCGTCGTCGACGTCGTCCGGGAGCTCCTCCTCCTCCGCATCCTCGATTTCGTCTGCCGGCGGATCCACCGCCGGGTCGTCTTGAGGATCCTCGAGTACGTCGATTACGAGGTCCTCCGCATCCGGCTCGGCCGCATCCGCGTCACCCTCGGTGGAACGGCCGCCGCCGCACCCGACCAGGAGGCATGTCAGGAGCAGTAGTGTTCGGTTCATAGGTTTACACCATGACTCCAGAGGGATTCTACGAGACGATCCCGCAGCCGCAGGACCCCTCCATGGCATCGTAGGGGAGTCCTGCGTCATCGAATACATCGGCCGGGATGGAATCCGTGGAGGCATCGTAGTCCGGCTCGGCATCCACATCCGCGTCCGGCGCTCCCGCGCATTCGTTCGGCCTCGTGGTGCCGCACAGGGTCCGGGCCGCGAGCCAGTCGTACATGACGTTGATGCACTCGTCGGTGACGTCGTGCCCGACCCCGGGCTGTACGAGCAGATCCACCTCGTGGCACCGGGACTCGAGCATGTCGGCCAGCCCGAGCACGTAGTCCAGCAAGAAGTCGTCCTCCCCCGTGACCAGCTTGGCAGGGATCCGGCACTCCGGTGAGGGAGGCTCCACGTAGCTCGTGGGCGATCCCCCGATGCAGAACCCCACGGAGGCGTACATGTCCTGATGCGCGAGCGCGAACGCAGACAGGAACGTCGCCCCTCCCGAGTGCCCGTACAGCCGCATCTGGTCCATGTCGATGTTGTACTCGACCAGGATCTGATCGATCAGCGAGCTAAGCCACGTCTCGTGGCCCGTCACGTCCCTCCACCACGATCCGCCCTCGTACGGAGCCCTCGGGACCAGCAGGATGAAGTCCCCGTGTGTCCTCCAGACCTCGGGCCACCAGTACACGATCGACAGCGCGGGATCACCCTCATCCCCGTGCAGAGCCACGAACAGTGGCATCGGCACGTCATCGCTGTAGCTGTCCGGCACGTACAGGTAGTACTCGCTCGGAGCATAGTCGTAGTGAAGCTCGCCCTTCGGTCCCCCTCCCCCGCACGAGCCCATGTTGGCCTGCGCCTCCGCCGGTGCGCAGACCAGAGCCACCAGCACCCAGCAGACCGTGGCGATTCGCTTTCCTGTCCTCC
>JAFDER010000649.1 GCA_019310245.1 Deltaproteobacteria bacterium | reverse complement strand
CAGGTTTCGTCTCCGGCACACCCGGTGCCGACGACCAACAGCAAGGGAATCAGGATCCAGGCTCTCATGCTCCACTCTCCCGCGGCCATGGGGCCGCTCGATTGCCTGTTCAGGTCGCTATCGGATGCACACGCAGGAGCGCGTGTTCGAACAGCAGTTCATGTACCACGTGCCCGGGATCGCCGTGGGCCACGCGAGGCTCGGATTGACGCACTTGCGGCAGTGGCCGTCCACCGCGCTCGTGTAGGCGTTGCCCTCGCACAGCGGGCACTTGGCCATGAGCCAGTACCCGCTGTCGTTTGACGAGGGCAGGCCGTAGACGCATCCGAACGTGATGTCCTCGATCGTGGCCGCCCGCGAGCCCGTGTAGGCCGCGGCGCAGGCCGAGTCCATGAGGACGTCCTGGGCGGCGTCCGACTGGGATGTGACGGTCTGCCTCCATGTCGCGTACCCCTGGTAGGCGCCTCCGCACACGAGCGACTCGCAGGCTCCGGCGACGCACGCCTCGCCCGAGGCGCAGGGCGAGCCGCAGGAGCCGCAGTTCTCCGGGTCCATGCTCGTGTTCGAGCACACGCCCGAGCAGTCCACGAGAGGCGGTACGCACGAGCCCACGCAGGCACCCGCCTCGCACACCTGACCGGTGTCGCATTCGGTCTCGCACGTTCCGCAGTTGAGCCGGTCCGAGGCGAGGTCCCTGCACGTTCCCGAGCAGTCCGTGAACCCTCCCGGGCAGGCCGCGATGCACGAGCCGTCGTAGCACACCTCGCCCGTGTCGCACCTCGAGGCGCACGAGCCGCAGTTCTCGGTGTCGCGCATGAGGTCGCGGCACGCGCCCGAGCACAACGTCAGGCCAGCGATGCAGGAGTTCGTGCAGACGCCCACCTCGCAGACCTGGCCCAAGAGGCAGGCATTGCCGCACGAGCCGCAGTTCATGTGGTCCGAGTCCAGGTCGGCGCACGAGCCCGAGCAGTCGATGTAGGGCGACGGGCACGTGAACGAGCACGAGCCCGCCATGCACACCTCGCCGGGCGCGCAGACGTTGGCGCAGTCGCCGCAGTTCGACGGGTCATTCGTTAGGTTCTTGCACGTTCCCGAGCAGGCCGTGTACCCGTCCGGGCAGTCCGGTGTGCAGGCCCCGTCAGTGCACGTGTAGCCAGCGGCGCAGGTCAGGCCGCACGAGCCGCAGTTGTACACGTCGGTCATCAGATCGCGGCACGTGCCCGAGCAGTCGGCGTGGCCCTCCTGGCAGGACAGGACGCAGGCGCCGTTCGTGCACACGTGCCCGGCCGGGCAGGTCGTGCCGCATCCGCCGCAGTTGGACGTGTCGCCCAGCAGATCGGCGCAGATGCCTCCACAGTTGAACGAGCCCGTGGGACACTCCTCGCTGCTGGCGCATGCCGCGAGGGCCAGGGCGAGCGCTGCGAGCAGTACGGATCGCTTCATGGTGCGACTCCTTGATGGTGTGCCGGTGATCCCGGATCCCCGTCTCAGAGGTAAGTGTATTGGAGGAGACGTACCAGTCAAGCGAGGCGGCTCAGGTGCAGCTCAGGCCGCAGCTCCCGCTCCTGCACGACCAGGTGGTCCCCGTGGAGCAGATGTGGAACGAGGGGAAGCAGGCGCAATCGACGTCGGTGGAGCATCCGAGGGACGCCGTGGGGATGCAGATGCCGACATCGGTGCCGGAGGCGTACACGCAGGTGAGGCTCGAGTGGCGGCAGCGCGTGCCGGCAAAGCCCCCGCAATCCGCTCCGCAGCCGGACACCGTGCTGATGGTGCAGGGATCGACGCAGGCCCCGTCGCCGGCCGGATCGAAGCTCGGGTCGGGTCTGGGATCGGGGTACGGCTCGATGCTCGGGTCGCCCGTCGTGTCCGTGACCGGGTCCGAGACCGGGTCCGTGACGGGGTCGTCCTCGCCGTCCACGGCCCCGTCGGGGATCGCGTCCGGGTCCGTCCCCGGGTCGGCAGCCGCCTCGCCTGTCGGATCCACCCCGGGATCCGTGCCGGTGTCCGCGTCCCCCTCGCTTTTCGTGCCGCCCGAGCAGCCGAGCGCGAGGACGAGCACGAACGCCGTGATCTGG
>JAFDER010000178.1:17577-18999 GCA_019310245.1 Deltaproteobacteria bacterium | reverse complement strand
CAGTGGGATCACACCTCCCGATACCAAGACCCGGACCCCAGAAACATCTGCATGGCCAGCTTTCTCAAGGTCCCGACGATCTTCCTGCAGTGGAAGAGACGGTATGGCATGCCGGTCGGTGTCAGGAATCAGCGAGCAGTCTGTTATGGCGACTACCATTCGTGCGAGGAGTACCAGAACAAGTCGCGAGAGGAGCACCATGCAGGGCAGAAGACCGTAGCCGATCCAGTCTGATTCACTGCATGACACGTCGAAGGAGCAAGACGTCGATTCGACCCTGAATACACATCTGACGTGGCGGGCAATGAACTTCGCGAGGACAGAGGCCATGGATGAATCAGCAGAGACGTCCTGCAACGCTACGACAGCATCGCGACGGCATGCGGGATCGGGGGGCATCGAGGTGACGGGCCCCCCGAGGAATGGCATCCCCCTCGGCCTGCGTCTGGGACTCCTGTCCGGGGCCGTGGTCTTCGCCCTGATGGGGTTGCTGGTGGTCGTCACCCAGAAACGCATGGCCAAAGAGGAGCGCCGTGACATGGAGGCCCTGTTCGGGGAGGCCGTCTCGCCGCTGACGGAAGAGGTGCGGGCGAGTCGGAGCCGGGCCGAGGTTCGGGCATCCATCGAGCGTTTCGTGGAGGCATGGTCGAAGCGGGGGCTCGGCGACGTCCGCGTGGGCCTGATCGACGCCTCCGGAGGAGAGGGCTTGTCGGCAGGAAGCGTGAGTGGCGACGGTCAGCTCCTGCACATCTCCATGGATGTCCGGCTGTCCTTCATGTCGGGCCGCAGGGCTACACTCGAGGCGTGGCAGGAGGACGAGGGCCTGAGCGCTGAAATCCGGACCCAGACCGTGCTCCTTCTCGTCGATGCAGGCCTGACCTCGGTCGCGCTCCTCGTCTGTCTGACGTTGGCTGCTCACTTGCTCATCGGCAGGCCGCTCGCCGGCCTGATGCGTGCCGTCGACCGCATGGAGATGGGGTACTGGGGCGACGTGAGGATGTCGCGGGGGGTCTGGGAGACGAGGTGGCTCGCCTGGAAGTTCGGGAGGTTGGGGAGGAGCCTCGAGCGTCTCGTCGGGTCGATCGTGCACGCGGATGCCCTGGGGAGTCATCAGGGCGCCAGCACACGGGTCGAGCCGATCATGCCCGGCACGGGCCCCGCCCACGGATCCCTCGTCAGGGATCTCGAGAAGCACGAGCTCCTCTCGCGCCTCAGGAGGATGGAGGCTGGCGCTCCGGACGACCCGGAGGTGCGAGCCCTTGCGCGACATGCCCTCGATGTCGACGTGCTCGTCGCGGAGAGGATGGGAGAGACGGGGTTGAAGGCCAGGCTGGAGGATGCGGCCATGAAGGTGGTCGAACCGGCCATCTACAATCTGGTCGAGTGCGGGCTGAGGAAGGGCAGCAGGTCCAGAACGCAGTG
>JAFDER010000178.1:0-17564 GCA_019310245.1 Deltaproteobacteria bacterium | reverse complement strand
TGGAGACGGCAAGGCGCATCAGACTGGCCCTCGATCTGAGCGGTCTCGAGGTTCTGGCGATCGAGCACAGGATCAAGAACGTGGGGGCAATAGTGAGAAAGATGCGAGAGAAGGACATTCGCTTCGAGATGGTACAGGACGTCTACGCCTTCAGGATCATCGTTCTGGACGAGTCGAGCTGCTATGCCGCGCTGGGGGCTCTGCACGGCGCGTTCAGGCCGTCACTGCTCAGGTTCAAGGACTACATCCGCCACCCGAAGCCCAACGGCTACCAGAGCATCCACACGACCGTGAACGACGACTCGGATGCCCCGTTCGAGCTCCAGATCCGCACTTCCGACATGCACGAGCGATCGCTCTCGGGCCGAGCGGCCCACTGGAAATACAAGTCGTCCCCGCTCACGGGCGCGGATGCACTCGCCCTGCATCTCGGAGTCGACATCCAACCGCCCGTTTCCCTCTCATCCGGGCTTCTACCGGCAGATGAACCGGCCCAGCCGAAGACAAGGTGACCGAGCCGGATTGATGTGTTTTCCAGCGCATCGGAGGACAACCTCACGCGCCCGCGATCGTCCTCTCCCGCTCCCTTCCCGTCACCACCGACAGGCGTGGACGGCTCCGCGGGCCTTGACATTCAGGCCTATGGACTGTACCTTTTCTACTGTATATTGATGACGGAGGAAGACAGTGAGCCTGGCAGCACAACCGAACCTGGAACCCGGACGGGCCTACCGAACACGCGAGCTTCGCCGCTTTGGCGCCAACCCGGCCCGTCTCGCCAAGCGCCTCGTGCGCGAGGGCAAGCTCCAGCAGGCCGCGCACGGGCTGTTCTACGCCCCGGTCCAGAGCCGCTTCGGGCAGGCGCCACCACCTGAAGAGGAGATCCTCCGCGGCTTCCTCGGCGGCAGTTCCTTCGTGCTCACCGGTCCACCGAAGTGGAATGCCTTGGGGCTGGGGGCCACGGCGATGTTCGCATCCACGCTGGTCTACAACCAGAAGCGCACCGGTGAGTTCACCTTCGACGGCCGGCGCTTCCTCCTGCGCCGGGTGCTCTTCCCCGAGAATCCCTCGCCGGAGTGGTTCCTGGTCGATCTGCTGCAGCACCACGACATGGCCGGTGTCTCGCTCGCCAAGCTCGCGGATCGGCTCGTCGCCACGCTACGGGAGGGCCGCTGGAACCGGGATCGACTCCGGGAGATGGCCGACAGGTACGGGACCAAAGCGACGCTTGCTCTGGTCGAACGCTGCCTCCGCGCTGCGAGCGACGCCCCATGAGCTTCGTCCACGAAGACGCCCTCGTTCTGGCCAGCCCGGAGAAGCGCGCGGCCATCGACAGGGCCTACGCGAAGATCGCGCCAATGTACTGGGGGCCAAGAATCCCGCTCGACGACGCCTGCGAGACGATACGCGCCTGGCTCGGCAAGATGTACCTGGACAGGTAGTCACCGCCGATTGCGCCGACTTCCTCCTCCTGAAACGGTCGCGAAGCACTACCCGCGCCCTCCCTTGCCCGGTGCCGGTTCTGCTGCTACGTTTTCACATCCACGATCGAGTCGAGAGGACAGCAGGAGGCCTTTCATGAGCATCCACGACAGGAACAAGCTGAAGAGGCTCAGGCGGTACTCGAACCGGCTGAACCGGATGATCGAGGACGGGACTTACGAGAGCCTGCCGTCTCGCAAGCGCGACAGGCTGCTGGGAAGGGTCCGATCGCTCTACGACGGGCTGAGCGGCGTGATCTCCGATGTGGCGCTCAACCACATCCTGGCCGCGGCCGCGGTCGTCGTGCTGGGCATCTCCGCGTGCGGGGGCGGCAACGGGCAGGAAGGGGACGCGGACGCGGAGGTGAGCACCGACACGACGGCCGAGATGGACGTCTCCGACATGACCGACCCGGCGGACGATCCGGAGATGGAGTCGATCCGGAGACGGACGCGGCGACGGACGCGGACGGCTCCGACGCGTCCGACGTAGAGGACGACGCACCGTCGATCACTCCTTCCTTCGGGACGGTCTCCAGGAACCCCTTCGGCATCGTGCCCGCCTCCTCGATGGTCGGCCTGCCGGAGCTCGCGGACCTGGACGGAGACGGCGACGAGGACCTGCTCACGAACGCGCTCGACGGCTACTCCAGCGGGGACCTGATCTACCACCAGAACACGGGCACGGCTACAAGCCCTGCGTTCGCAGCGGCGGTCACCAATCCGTTCGGCTCCACCGTGAGCGGCTACATCGCCGCTCCGGCGCTCGCAGACATCGACGACGACGGCGACCTCGACCTGTTCATGGGCGAGGCCTCTCCCTATGGCCTGGCCATCACGTACCAGGAGAACACCGGCACCGCCACGGCGCCGGCCTTCGGCACGCCCATCACGAACCCCTTCGGCATCACGGGCGTCACCGGGGAGGTCGTCTTCCCCGAGTTCGCGGACATCGACGACGACGGCGACCTCGACCTGTTCACGGGGAACGTGTACGGCGAGATCTGGTTCTACCGGAACACGGGAACGGCCTCCTCGCCCGCGTTCGCCGCTCCCGCGCTGAACCCCTTCGGGCTCTCCAGTACGTACTACCTGGCGGCCCCGGCCCTGACGGACCTGGACCGCGACGGCGACATGGACATGCTGGTGGGCGAAGAGGGCGGCGACTTCCAGTACTTCGAGAACACGGGGACCGCCGGATCGCCCGCGTTCGCGACGCCACGGG
This sequence comes from Deltaproteobacteria bacterium, assembly GCA_019310245.1. Taxonomy (GTDB): domain Bacteria; phylum Myxococcota_A; class Polyangia; order DRWM01; family DRWM01; genus JAFDER01. The sequence continues at coordinate 14,858 of JAFDER010000178.1, read as the reverse complement.
GCAACCACTTCGGCCTCACGTCCGTCTACGACCTTGCCTTCCCCGACTTCTCGGACATCGACGACGACGGCGACATGGACCTGTTCGTGGGCGAGTACTACGGCGACATCCTCTTCTTCCGCAACACCTCGATCTGATCGCCGCCTGACGTCGAGAGCACGGCCATGACGCACTTCCCGTGTCCCTTCTCCCGTGTCCCTGAGCACCGTCGAAGGGCACGTCTTCTCCCGTGTCCCTTCTTCCGTGTCCCTGTACTTCTCGACTGTGGACGGGCGTCGGATATACGCGTACCGTCCGGGATCAACGAGCGTGAGGATTGCATGGATCGTGTCGCCCTGATTGCTCTCGCCCTGGCCCTCGCGGCCTGCGGATCGCAGGACGTCGCCGACGACGGGGCCGTCGACCCGGCGGCCGACCCGGGCGACGACGCGCTCCTGGACGCACTCGTGGATCCGGGCGGCGACCCGGGCCCCGACGCCGACGCCGCCACGGACATGGACGCTCCGGATGAGCCGTTCTCGTTCATCGTGTTCGGCGACCTCAACGGCGGGGGATGCGAGAAGAACGACAGGTTCCACCGGCTCGTAGAGCTCATGGCGGCCCGGGACCCGGCGTTCTTCATCCATACCGGCGACATCATCGACGGCTACGGCACCACGAGCTGTTTCGCGCGGGAGCCCGACGAGTGCGGCGACGGCGCGCAGAGCGGGAACATGGCCGCGCAGTTCTCGCCTCTCGTGGACAGGGCGCCGGTCACGGGCCTGAGCGCCTCCTTCTACCCCGTGATCGGCAATCACGACGGCAACTGGGGCAGCGACTGGTACCCCGACCCGTGCGGCGACGGGATCTGCGAGTTCCTGGGCATGGACACCGCCGGGGTCGAGGACGCGTACGTGACCCACGGTCCCGTCCTTACCGTGGAGGGCTTGCACGCCCATCCCCTCGATCACGGGGACATCTGCTCGCTGACCGAGGACGACTCCGGCATGCCCGCGGACTTCTTCTACTCCTTTGCGTTCCGGGGCAGCTACTTCATCGTGCTGCAGCAGAGCGAGGACTACTACGGTGTGTTCTCCTGCAACAACCACCCCGGATACGACTCGTGCGAGGAGTACTGCTCGGACCCCGCGCTGTACGAGGACGCCGATCGCAACTCCTACTGCTACAGCGTGTTCCAGTACGACTGGCTCGTCGGCGAGCTCACGGCAGCCGCCGCGTACGAGCACGTCTTCGTGTTCGCTCACGCGGGCCTGCTGACGAGCGGCGAGAGCCACGGGGCCACGATGGGGGCGGACCGGATCCGGGACCTGCTCGAGAGCCGCGGCGTCGATGCCTACTTCAACGGACACAACCACGCGTACGAGCGCACGCACCCGGTCCGCGGCGGCGATATCGACGAGACCGGGACCGTCTACATCACCGTGGGCGTGGCCGGGGCCTTGACCGACACCATCACCGGTGACTGGTTCACGGCATACAGCTACCAGGACTGGACCACGTACGGCAACCAGGAGGACATGACCACGTACCTCGAGGTCACCGTGGACGGAGGCACGCTCTCGTGCCAGGTCGTGAGCCTCGGCGCCGGGGTCGTGGACACGTTCAGCCTGTGAGGAGACGACGATGAGGAAGAACCTGCATGCCCTGCTTGCGGCTCTCCTGCTCGGCTGCGGCGGCGGCGGGGGCACGGACCCGGACGCCGTGACGGACGCCGTGACGGACGCGGCGACGGACACCTCTTCCGAGCCCGACGTGCCCGGGGACACTGTCACGGATGCCCCCGGCGACGCGACGGTCGACGGCCCGGCAGACTGTTCGATCTTTCCGCCGGACAACATGTGGAACACGCCCGTCGACACGGCGGACGTGCACACGCTGAGCGACACGTACATCGGCTCCATCGGCGGCGACACGGAGCTTCACCCGGACTTCGGGGCGTTCTGGGGCGAGATCCCCATCGGCATCCCGTACAACGTCGTTCCCGGGGATCAGCCCCTGGTGCCGGTCTCGTTCTACTATGCCGACGAGAGCGACGAGGGCCCCTACCCCGTCCCGCCCGACGCTTTGATCGAGGGCGGGCCCGACGGGGACGGCGACCGCCACGTGCTCGTCATCCAGTCGGGGACCTGCATCCTGTACGAGATGTTCGACGCCTGGCCCCAGACCGACGGCTCGTGGGAGGCCGGCTCGGGCGCCATCTGGCACCTCGACCTCAACGAGGTACGGCCGGGGGGATGGACGAGCGCCGACGCGGCCGGCCTGGCCATCTTCCCGGGGCTCATCCGCTGGGAAGAGGTCTACGAGGACGGCGTGATCGATCACGCCATCAGGGTCACCATGAGCGACCTGCAGAGAGCCTACATCCTGCCGGCCACGCACTCGGACGGCACCTGCGGCAGCGATCCCGACTGTCCGCCCATGGGCCTGCGGCTCAGGCTCAGGGACACGTTCGACGAGACCGCGTTCGCGGAGCCGCTGCAGGTGATCCTCAGGGCCATGAAGCGCCACGGCCTCGTCATCGCCGACACCGGCAGCGACATGTTCATCGGCGGCACGCACGACCCGCGATGGGACGACGACGTCCTGCACGACCTGCACTCCGTGCACGCATCGGACTTCGAGGCCGTGTACACGGGCGATCCCATCCCCTACTGAGCGACATCTCGCAACAAGAATCCAGGCGGGATCAGCGGCGCGTGCCCGTGATGAAGAGCGTCTCGCCGAAGCACCCGGGGCAGGACACGCTCACGGTCGAGACCCAGGTGCCCGTGAACACGTCCGCGTTCCTGAAGTGGCCCGTCAGCGTCACGGTCATGCACCCGCTCGAGCCCGTGACCACGAAGTCCGCGGTGGTCGGTATGGGCGACTGGGTGAGGAGATAGGGCGTGCCTCGAACGGTCAGGGTGCCGCTCGTGTCCCTGAACTGGAGCTCGCGGATGTCGTGGCTCGGCCTGCCGGAGCACGCGGTCGAGGCGTAGGGCGTGATGTCGAACATCCCCCTGTAGTGCCTGGAGGGGTCGAACGCCTCCTCGCACACGAAGGAGCACGCGCCCGAGACCTCGTAGGCCCCGCACTGGTCGAGGGGATAGCAGTCGATGCCGCACGAGCCGCAGTTGCTCACGTCCATGGCCATGCACCCCTCGCGCGGACAGCACGTCTCGCACGTGCCGCACGACAGGACGTCGCAGGGCGCGCAGGCCGGGTCCGGCCCGCACATGCACGCACCCGCCTCGCAGCGCGGCCCGGACTCGTCGCACACCGCGCCGCACCCGCCGCAGTTGAGCGGGTCGGTCATGACGTCGATGCACGCGCCGTCGCACATCATCTCCCCGGAGGTTGTGCACTCGCAGGTGCCCATGACGCAGCCGGACCGCGCGGGGCAAGCGCTGCCGCACGCCCCGCAGTTGCGCGAGTCGGTCATGAGGTCGACGCAGTCCGACCCGCACATCACGTCCGGCTCCAGGCATGGGGGATCGCCCTCGTCGCCCGGCGCATCGCCCACAGTCCCGTCGCTCGCCACGTCGGCGGGCGTGTCGCCGCCGCCGTCCGCCGGCGGATCGTCCGCGCCGTCACCGGCAGGATCGCCCGGAACGTCGGCCGCATCACCGATCGGGACGTCGCCCACCGGATCGCCGGGAGCATCGTGATCCACGCTACCGTCGCCGGTGCCGCCCTCGATGCACTCGCCCGTCTCGTGGTCACAGGACTCTCCCGGACCACAGGGCGGATCGCACTCGAGCAAGCACTCGCCGTCGATCCAGACTTGGCCCGGTGGACACTCACCCGGAGGCGGGACGATGCCATCATCGGTGCAACCAAAGGCAAAGAGCACCAGAGCACAGGCTGTCCAGCTCCTCATCACGGCCTCCATTGTCAATCAACGGCCATTAACAACATCTACAGCATTCGGCGGACAAATGCAAGCCCTGCAGCTCGAAAATGCCGCAGTTCCGAAAGCTCTACAGATTCATCAATGATATCAGCGGCTTGCTGGACAGCAATCATCTCCCCGACCGCCCACGCCTCCGTACCCAGGTTACTTTCGCCTCCGCGCCTCCGTACCCAGGTTACTTGTCGGCCGACTTGTCGGCCGTCGACCCACGCCTACGCCTCCGCGCCTCCGTACCCAGGTTACTTGTCGGCCGTCGACCCACTCCTACGCCTCCGCGCCTCCGTACCCAGGTTACTTGTCGGCCGTCGACCCACTCCTACGCCTCCGTACCCAGGTTACTTGTCGGCCGTCGATCCACTCCGGGCACTTTCAGTGCATCGCAACCAGAATCGAGGTTTTCTGGTATACCGAAGACATGGGTGCAGCCTCCATCTACCAGCTTCACGTTCAGCTCGTGGGCATCGAGCCGTCGGTCTGGCGCCGGCTCCTCGTCCCCTCCGATATCTCCCTGGACCAGCTCCACCAGGTGCTCCAGCTCTCGTTCGGCTGGACGGACAGTCACCTGCACGAGTTCGACGACTCGGGCCGCATCATGGGCGAGCCGGACCCGGATGACGATGACCCTCCCGAGGACGAGGCGGGAATCACCCTGAAAGAGATCCTCTCGCGCGTGGGCAACGCCTTCATCTACCTCTACGACTACGGAGACGGATGGGAGCACTCGATCGTCCTCGAGAAAAAGAAAAAGAACGATCCCGAGGCCACGTACCCGTCGTGCCTGGCGGGCGAGCGCTCCGGGCCGCCGGAGGACTGCGGCGGGGTGGACGGCTACAAGGCCTTCCTCGAGGCCATCGCGGACCCGGAGCACGAGGAGCACGAGGCCATGCTCGAGTGGATCGGCGGCAAGTTCGACGCCGAGAAGATCGACATCGACTGGATCAACGAGCTGCTCGAGGCCATCGGCCGCACCGAGTGGATCGGCGCCATGTTCCCGCTCCCGGAGGGGCTGCTCGACAACGCCCCCGACGATCCCTGGGTCGTCGCCTGGCTCGACGCGAGCGAGGCCGTGCTCATCGAGCACATGGTCGTGGCAGGGGAGTCGCGCAGCGAGGCCGCGGTGTCCCTGCTCGAGCAGGCTCTCGACGAAGCCAGCTCGGGGGACACGAAGGAGCCGGACCGCGTGCGCGTCGAGGACCCGGAGCTCGCCGCGGCCGTCGCGGGCAAGCTCGGGGACCGGTTCGAGGTGCTGCAGGACGTGACCCCCGAGGTCGAGGACATCCGCGAGGAACTGATCGAACACATCGCGGAGAGCTGGAAGATCGTCCAGGCCATGAGCAGCTACCTCTCCGGCGAGGTCGCCCCCGCCGGCATCGCGAAGCTGTTCGAGGCCGCCGCCCTGCTCTACCGGGCCAATCCCTGGGAGAAGATCAAGGGCCGCATCGCCATCGAGGTGCAATCCAAGAAGCTGGGGCTCGAGGGCGGGCTCATGAGCCTCGGCGGCGAGACCGGCGACAACCCGGGGATGTACATCGTCGAGTCCCCCGCGGATCAGTCGTTTCTGCTCGAGCCCATCTCGACCGACCTCAAGGACGAGGAGGACGGCCCCGAGGGACCGCTCCGAGTCATGTTCTTCGAGCGCGGCGCGGACGTGCCGCAGAAGATGCGCCGCGAGATCTCCGAGCACTCGTGGGAGGTCGTGGACGCGCACGCGTACCCGAAGATCCTGCTCATCGGGTCGAACGGCGCGCCCCACGCCCCCACGCGGCACGACGTCTCCATTATGATCGTCTGCGCCCGGGCCCTCGTCGAGCTCACGCGGAAGCACGGCCGCGACATCGATGCGCACAAGCCGGCCACTCTCACGACCAGGGTCGAGGGCCTCTCCGGTCCGATCAGCATCCGGCTCTCCTCGCCCCATCCCGCGCTCGAGCCGGAGCATGGCACGCCCCGCTCCTCGTACGACGCCATGCGGCCGCCCAACCGTCGCAAGTGGCTCCGGATGAGCGAGGGCGACCGCATGGACCAGGTGGAGATGTTCCACGAGGAGTCGAAGCCTCACCCCGTGGCTCCGAACCCCACCCTGCACGCCATCACGCACGTGGTGGTGGAGACCCAGCTCGCCCTGAACGACCCGCCCGTGGTGCGCGATGCCCTCGCCCGCATGCTCGCCGGCGGCGTGCGCGATGCCCTCGCCCGCATGCTCGCCGGCGGCCTCGACCGCCACGAGGCCGTCCACGCCATCGGCGCGCTCGTCTCCGAGCACATCCTCGAGTCCATGCAGGACAGCGGGACGCCCGACAGCGGCTCGTACATCGAGGCGCTCACCGCCCTGACCGTTGCCACCCGGCGAAGCAAATAAAGAGGGGGTCAGACCCCGACTCTTGACACTTGCACTCCCCCCCCGTCCTCCCCACACATTCAATGAACCAGAGGCATGCCATGAACGCACCAATCCCCAGCAGGCCGTCGCTCACCGCAAAACCATCATTGATCCTCGTGGTCGACGACGAGTCGATGCACCGCAAGCTCGTCAGGACGATCCTGATGCGCGAGGGCTACGAGGTGACCACCTGCTCGAGCGGCGAGGAGGCCCTTGCGTACCTCACGACCGGAGACGTGGACCTCGTCATCCTCGACAACATGATGCCCGGCATGACGGGACCGGAGATCCTGGTGCAGATCCGCTCGATGCCGCGCACGAGCCACCTGCCCGTGCTCATGGTCACGGCCATCAAGGAGGTGGACGAGCAGGTCCGGGTGCTGGATCTCGGCGCCAACGACTTCGTGCACAAGCCCTACGATGCGAAGGTCCTGATGGCGCGCGTGCGCTCGCTCGTGCGGCTCAAGAAGCACATCGACGAGAGCGAGAACTTCGAGAACGTGCTCACCTCCCTCACCACGGCGGTCGAGGCCAAGGACGCCTACACGAGCGGGCACTCCGAGCGCGTGGCGCGCATCGCGGGCCTTCTCGCCGAGCAGCTCAGCCTCGACGAGGACACGTACAACCTGGTCAAGACGGGAGGCCTGGTGCACGACATCGGCAAGCTCGTCGTGGACCTCTCGTTCATCAACAAGCCCGGCAAGCTCACGGCCGAGGAGTGGGAGGTCATGAAGTCCCACCCCGAGGCGGGCGCCCGCATCTGCGCGCCGCTGCGCGCCGCCCTCTCGCTCCTGCCCCTCATCCGCCACCACCACGAGCGGCTCAACGGCAAGGGCTACCCCGACGGCCTCGTCGAGGACCAGATCCCAAAACCCGTCCGCATCATCTCGGTCGCCGACGTCTACGACGCGCTGACCACGAACCGCTCCTATCGCAAGGCCATGCCGCACGAGAAGGCCATGAGCATCCTCGACAAGGAGGTCGCGGACGAGGCCTGGGACGCCGAGGTGGTCCGCGCGATCTCCGAGATCGACCCCGCCATCCTGGCCGAGGACGACATGAAGGAAGGCAAGGGGCTCATCGAGGCCTCGAAACAGTAATGGGGTCAGACCCCCACACCTGACACTTGTTCTGCCCTCTTCCGATTCCGCTCCCCTCCCCATCCGCTCCCCTCCCCATCCGCTCCCCTCCCTCTTCCACTTCCCTCCCTCTTCCGCTGCACTCCCCATTCCGCTGCACTGAGCCTGTCGAAGTGCAGCCCGTGTCCCCCTTCCGCTGCACTGAGCCCCGTCGAAGTGCAGCCCGTTTTCCTGAGCTTGTCGAAGGGGCCCGAGCGGTGAATCGCACGGATCTGGGTTTGCCCGATTGACACGCCCGGGATCTCACCCCAGGTATTGCGTCGCAGCAGGGGAGGCAAGCCATGAAACCCGGCCGGAAGCTCGACGAGCTGGTCAAGCGAAACCTCAGGGCAAGCGACGCGCGAGAGAGGGATCACCTCCGCGAGCGCATCCTCGAGGAGATGACGCGCATCTTCATGAGAACGGTCCACGAGAGGAAGCTGTTTCTCGAGACGACCGTCGACATCGTGGCGCGCATCATGGACGCCGAGCGCGTATCCATCCTCGTGCGCCGCAACGATCACCTCGTGATCGGTGCGGCCCGGGGCCTGGACCGCGAGGTCATCCACTCGACGAGGATCGCGCTCGGAGAGGGCGTGGCCGGCTTCGTGGCCTCCACGGGCCGGCCCGTGTTCATGACGGACGAGGGAAGCTCCTCGCCCGACATGACGGACCAGCTCCTTGGCGGCGCCAGGTACAAGACGCCGAGCTTCATCTCCCTGCCCCTCGTCACGCGGGGCCGCGTGCACGGCGTCCTCAGCGTCACGAACCCCCGCGCCCGCGCCTGGTTCACCGAGTACGACAGGATGTTCCTGCAGACCATCGTGGACGTGGTCTCGCTGTTCCTGCGCCGCACGACCCAGCACACCGTCTCGCTTCCAGTGATCTAGAGCCCGAGCTTCTCGAACTCCTCGAAGCTCTTGAGGTAGACGAGCACGTCCGGATCCTTCCCGAGCACATCCTCGAAGCCCTTGCGTGATTCCTCCAGGTGCCCCAGGCGGTAGAGCGCCCTCGCCCTGTTGGCCTCGTAGATCACCTCGTCGGGGGCGCGGGCCAGTGCGCCCTCGAAGTCTGCCACGGCGTCCGTGTACCGTCCCAGCGCCAGGCACGCGATGCCCATCGCGTTCCACAACCCCGCGTCCTCGGGCGAGAGACTGAGCGCCCTGTCGAGCGCCTTGGCGGCCTCCTCGGCCCGTCCCGCAGCCAGCAGGATCTCGCCGCGCGTCTTCCAGCCCGCCGCATCGTCCTGCTTCCTCGCGAGCGCCCTGTCCACGCTACGGAGCGCCCGGTTGACGTGGCCCTGGCGCGCCAGCCCCGCGGCCCTCGCGCACCACGCCTCGCCCAGCTCGCGGTCGATCTCGAGCGCCCTGTCCAGGAGACGCAGCCCCTCGTCCACGCTGCCGAGCGAGACGAGCGCCCTGCCCTTGCCGAGCCATCCACGGGCGTCGTCGGGGGCCATGCGGCTCACCCTGTCGAAGCAGTGCAGGGCGTGGACGAAGTCGTGCGTCCTTTCGAGGATGCGGCCCCGGGAGAGCCACGCCTCTATCGAGCGCCCGTCCTGGCTGAGCGCCGCCTCGCAGCACTCGAGCGCCTCATCGAGCCGGGCCTGTCGCTCGAGCAGCCGGCACTTGATGAGCATGGTGTCGATCCTCTTCGGGTCGATCTCGAGCGCCCGGCTCAGATCGTTGAACGCCTCCTCCTGCCGGCCCGCGCCGGCATGCGCCTCGGCCCTGTCGCTGAGCGCCGCCGCGTTGTCCGGGTCGAGCACGAGCGCCATCTCCAGGGTCTCGAGCGCCTCGTCGTCATCGCCCAGCCTCAGCAGGCTCACCCCGCGGCGCCGCAGGTCCTCGGCCTCGATCCTCGTGCGCGTGGGCTTCTCGATCTCCTCCTCGAACTCATCGAGCAGGATCGACTCCAGCTCCTGCTGCAGGAGCGTGAAGCCGCCCGGCCGCTTGTCCGCGCTCTTCTCCAGGCACCGCATGACGAGATCCGCCAGCGCGTCCGGGATGCCCGCGCTCCTCGAGTGCGGCGTGGGCGGGATGATGGCCACGTGCTTGCTCATCCATCCCATGTACGAGTCCGCCTCGAGCGGGTAGCGGCCCGTGAGCATCCTGTAGAGCATCACCCCGAAGGAGTAGACGTCCGAGCGCGCGTCGATGCCAGGAGGCCTCTGGAACGACTCGGGCGACATGTACGCGAGCGTGCCCGCCACCTTGTTCAGGCCCGAGGTCTCGGTCGCCCTCTCCCCGCTCTCCCCGCTCTCGCCATTCTCCCCGTTCTCGTCGTCCTCCTCGTCCTCCTGCGTCACCACCGCGAGCCCGAAGTCCGTGACCTTGGCCACCTCGTCGGCCGTGATCAGGCAGTTGCCCGGCTTGATGTCGCGGTGCACGAAGCCCGGGATGTTCATGCGGGCGTGCACCATGCCGCGCGCGAAGTGGATGGCGTACCCGAGCGAGCGCCTCACCCCCAGCGGCCCCGCCTCGAGCCGGCGCGACAGGTCACCGCCCTCGACGTACTCGAGGAACAGGAACGGCCTCTCTTCCACCATCTCGATGAAGTGCGCCTGCACGATGTTCGGGTGCTTGCCAAGCTCCATCCACAGCCGCGCCTCGCGCTCGAACGCCCTCACGGCCCTGCGCCTCTTCAGCCTCCACTCCTGCAGGGTCTTGGCCGCGTAGACCTCGCGCTCCTTCCTGTCGACCACCACGAGCACCACGCCCATGCCGCTCTGCCCCGGCCCGCCCAGCACCTCCCTGACCTCGTAGCGGTTCAGCAGCACGTCCCCCACGTGCCAGCGCGAACTCGTCCTGCCCGGAGGCCGGCCCCTCTCGCTCTCCTCGCTCGGACTCGTCCCGCTCTCGCGGAACGTGTCCGGCCGTGTGCTTTCTTCCCTGGTCACTGATGCACATCCCCAGACAATCTCTTGGGAAAGTATACTTGAATTGCCAGGTTCAAGTGGGCAGGATCCGAAACCCCTCGCGCAGCGCCGCACCGGCGAGCCTCGCGTCGAGGCACACGATCTGCATGGTCGACGGCCTGTTCTCCGAGGCCACGACCGCGGCCGCGAGCTGCAGCGCGTCCGCCGCCCGCAGGTCGTGCACCCTGAGCAGCCTCCTCGCCGCCTCGCGCACCGTCAGCACGCACTGCACCTCGTGCCACGCCCCCTGCAGGGCATCGAGCCTGCCCAGCGCATCCTCCCGAGACGCACTCGGCCTCCGCCCCCCACCATGCCAGGATCTCGGGGTCCGCGTCGTAGAGCTTCCTGAGCGCCGTCGTGCTCTTCTCCCTCAGGAGCAGGGGCACGATGGCCGAGCTGTCCCAGAACCTCATCGTCCCCTCTCCCGCTCGTGCAGGAGCGCCTCGAGCACGCTGCCCCTGACGTTGAGCGGCGGACCTTTCAGCACCGCCTTGCCCGAGCCCCGTCTCAGCACGCCCTCCCTCTCGAGCCTCTCGACCCTGCCCGGGCTCGCCTCCAGACCGCACGCCGCCACGATCTGCGCGACGGGCTTGCCCCGGTCCGTGATGAGCACCACCTCTCCGCCCTTCACCTCGTCGATGAGCGCGCTCAAGTTGTTCTTCGTCTCGCTGATCGATGCCGTCTTCATGTGGCTATTATGGCCACCTTCATCGAGCTCTTCAATACTCACCATCTCGAGATCCCTTCTCACGACGCCCCTCTCCACGCTCGAATCCCCCCCGCTTCCCTCTCTTCCGCTCCAGCCCCACCCCCCTTCATCGTCCCGACCGCCCGGTTTGTTTCCGCAGTCCGCAGCCCGTGCCCCTGTTCCTGCCGCCGGGCGCCATCCGGCGCTAGCCCCGGGAGGCTGACAGAAATGTCCTGGTGGCGGGATGGACTGGTCGTTAAAGTGCCGTTTACCGGGCATGGCACGCATCGTGCTAATCTGAACGGCATGCCGAGAAAACTGCTCCTGGTGCTTCCCCTGGTCATGGCCATGGCCATGGCAGCACCCGCCCGGGCAGAGAGCGACGCGCCGGCATCCGGGAGCGACGCGCCGGTATCCGAGTCCACCGCCCTTGCCATCGGGCTCGCGGGCACCTTCGTGCCCATCGTGGCCGGGGGGCTCATCATGACCGGCATGGCCGTGGACGACAGGTGGTTCCAGGGCTACGTCGCGGGCACGTACGCGTTCGCCTCCCTCGGGCTGGCGCTCGGGCCGGCGCTCGCGTACGGGTACATGGGAAAGAAGCTCTACGCCTCTCTCTCGGCCCTGACGCGGCTCGGCCTGGCCGGGCTGGGCGCGAGCATGATGTGGACCACTGGTCCACCGGGCACCATCCTGTCCCTGATGATCATCCCGATCATCCTTGGCTCCTGGGCAATCGTGGATCTGGCCCTCATCAGGCGCGTGGCACGAAAGACGAACAAGCAGATAGAGACGGCGCTCGCACCGTGGATGGACGGACGCGGGGGAGCGGGTCTTGCCGTCTGCGGGAGGTTCTGAGATGAACAAGCACACTTTTGTCATGATCATCCTTGCGGCGGCGGTGCTGCCCGGCTGCCCGTACGGGCCGCTCGACGTGCTGGGCAACGAGACCGTGGTCACGGACGAGAGCCACAACTCCACCGAGCCCGAGGACGACCGGATCGAGGACAAGAACCCGGTGTGCGATCCGGACCGCACGGTGGTGGAGACGTTCCAGGGCTGCGACATCAAGCTCAACAAGAGCTGCGCCGTGACCAGGCTCGACATCGCGCCCCTCGAGGAGGGCGACGAGGACCTGGCTGACCGGATCTTCCCAGACCGGCCGGCCGCAGCAGGCTACATACAGGGCCGGACCGACCACGAGACGCATCACATCCCCTCCATGGAGGTGGTCAACGGCGCCATGAAGCCCTTCAACGACGGGCTGTACGCGGCCATCGAGATCGGTGTCGAGGAGGGGCTCTCGGACGGCGACACCGAGGTCTATCCGAGCAAGAGACGTTTCCTCGGCGACCTCCTCGCCGGGCTCGTGGCCCTGTCCGAGGGCGCGACGCCAGCGCAGTGCGCGCACATCGACAACGCGGCGGCCGACGTGGCCGCTGCCCTGATCCTCGCCGGCGAGGAGCCGAGCGCGCCCGCGCCCGTGCTCGCCGACGCCGCAGATCGTGCGGCTGCTTTCGATCTCATGGAGCTGTACTCGAAGCCGATCGGCTTCTACACCTGGAACCCGACCCTGGGCGAGATCTTCACCCAGGACCGCTACCTGCAGAACTACCAGGTGGAGTACACGCTCCCCGGGGATCCCTACTCGATCGCACAGGTGGGCAAGGCCGCGTCCATCGCCATCGCGCTCGAGGCGGACGCGGACCTCATGGACGACTACCAGGGCTACCTGGCGCTCTACGCCGGGCTCACCAACCCCTTCATGAACTTCCCCGTGACCGCGCTCGGCGAGTACGTGGACGGCGTGGCATCGCTGGACGGCCTCGACTCCGTGCGCACGGCCTTCCTCGCGGACCACGAGCCGCCTCCGCTCCTGCCCGAGTGCCAGCCGCACTTCGCGCTCTTCCCATCCTCGACGAGCAAGGAGACGGCCTACTTCGAGGAGCAGTTCTGCGTGGACGGCGCGCCGGCGGACGTCAACTACATGGACGTGCTCATCGCCGCCATCCGCGACGGCCTGATCGACCTGGAGCCCGACGAGAGCTCGGGCTGGTACGACTACCAGAGCTACGCGCTCGAGACACTGCTCCTGCCCGAGCGCGGCGCCGAGAGCCAGAACCTTCTCCTGACCGCCGCGTACAAGGAGAAGCTCATGGACACGTTCCGCTCCATCCTCACCCAGAACCGCGAGACGCACGTCAAGCAGCTCGAGATTGGCATGGCCACGATGGGGAGCCCCGATGAGCCGGTGGACATCTACCCGAACTTCCCCGTGGAGCCGTTCCCCACCTTCTACCTGAGGAGTGCGCGGGCCTACAGGTTCCTGGGCACGTACCTCGAGGCCGTGCTGGGCGCGGGGTTCCTCGACATGACCCACCGGCTCGTCGAGGACGGCACCGAGTCGGAGATGACGCTCCGCGAGGAGCTCGGCGCCAAGGCCGAGCTTCTCTACGGACTGCACGCGAGGGCCGCGGACTCGGTGGGCAGCCCGACCGAGCTTCTCGAGGAGGAGCTCGCGCAGTTCCCCGAGGTGGACTGCCGGGCCCGCGCCGACGAGTGGCTCGAGAGCTGGCTCTCGGACGACGACGTCCGGCGCGACCCGCGCGTCATCGTGCCCGTGCAGCGGGACGCGGATCGGGGGCTGACCTACTACTGGGCCGTGGTGGGCGTGAAGGTCATCAAGGCGCACGCCGAGTTCGTCGAGGGACGCGAGCCCGACGTGCTCGGAACGGTGGGCGAGAGCTGGTGCACGATCGGCGAGATCGTCCCCCACGAGTACTACCTGCTCGTCGAGGCCTTCGCCGAGATCGCGATGCCCATGGACGCACCGCCGCCGACCCGCGACGAGTTCCGCGCGATCTGCGACGCGCACGACAACGTCGAGGACATCGTGACCGCGCTGGAGGCGCCGTGACCCGCAACCTGGCCGCTCTTCCCCTGGCCCTCGTGCTCATGGGCATGGGCTACGGACAGTTCCAGGACGGCCACACCACCGCGCTCAGGAAGGTGAGCGTGGGAGCGGGAGGCGGGTTCCTGGGCAACCACGAGAACATCTCGCAGCAGGGATTGACGGCCTTCAACTTTCCCTTCCACGCCGACCTGCGCGTGGGCGCCCACGAGCGCGTGGACGTGGGAGCCACCCTCTTCCTCTACGCGGGCCTCGTCGCCGACGCCAAGGTCAACCTCATGCCGCCCGATTCCGACTTCGCGCTCGCCCTGCGCGCGGGCATCGGCGCGGCGGCGGACATCGGCGAGCCCGGCGCCTGGATCCTGCACGCGCCCCTGTCCGTGATCGCGAGCTACCGCTTCCTGGGCTGCCTCTCGCCCTACGTCGGCCTCGGCTACGGCTTCTACTGGATCTTCGGCCGCCCCATCTCGAACCCCGACCCGACCGCCACGTACGCCGATCGCAAGGGCCACGGCGACGGCGTCCTGCGCATCACCGCGGGCCTCGAGTGGGTCATCGCGGGCAGGGTGGCCATCCTCATCGAGTACTCCTTCCTTCCCGCCGTGGTGGACGACCCGGGCGACAACTACTCCTTCGGCGACAACCACATGGTGGGCCTCGCAGCCCGCTTCTAGCACGTAGTCACGTGGTAACTCGGGCCAGGATCTGGAAACTACCAGCAGGATCGGGACGATTACTGGAGGGGAGCTTGACATCCAGGTCATGGCCGAGTACAAATATAGCAAATACATTCGTTGTATTTGTCCAGGAGGAGCCATGCCCCAGCTTCACTTCTATCTCCCTGATGAAGTCGTGAGGCGCATCAGGCAGAGGGCTGCTGCCAGCGGACAGAGCGTGTCCAGGTTCGTGGCCGAGATCGTGAGAAAGGAACTGGGAGAGGATTGGCCCCAGG
>JAFDER010000648.1 GCA_019310245.1 Deltaproteobacteria bacterium | reverse complement strand
GGCGTGGTGAATACTCGTCTGAAAGTCCTCGTAGATTCCCTCGTGACACCGAGCACAGGTGCCCGTGATGCGCTCGCTGCTGATCGAGGATAGCGGATCCGAGGACGGTAGCACCTGGTGCGCCGTGTGGCATTCCGTGCACGAGGCGCTGACGACCAGCCCGGAGGCATCCAGCGCCTTGCCGTGGATACTATGCTTGAAGTTCTCCACCATGTTGGTGCCGGTCTCGGGATGACGGAGATCCGCGGCGCCGCCGGGTCCGTGGCAGGTGGCGCAGAGATCGGGCACGTTGCGCACGTGGATCGGGCTCCGCGGGTCGTCGCGCTTGAGTGTGCCGTGCGTGCCGTGGCAGGCGGTGCAGTCCGGAGCGTCGGGATCGCCCTGGGCCAGGAGCCGGCCGTGCATCCCGGTGCGGAACTGCTGGACCTGGTCGGCATGGCAGATGCCGCAGTCGACCTTGAGCGCCACCGTGTCGCAGGGTCGTTCGTGGGTCGGCGTCACCCCGGTGTGGCACTGGATGCACGCGGTTTCCCGGTGGGCCGAGTGGAAGAACTCGTTCTCGTCGACGAAGAGCGACAGGGTGTCGCCGGCGTGAACGGCGAAGATGTCCTGGTCGCCGTGGCACTCGAGGCACTCGCGGTTGGACATGCCCTCCTGGTAGAAGACGCGCCGGACCTTGTGGGGTTCGTGGCACTCGATGCAGACCGGCACCTTGTGGGGCTCCGCCTCCCACAGCTCGCCCTCGATGACCTTGGTGTGCACCTCCTCGATGCGGCCGTGGCAAAGCTGGCAGGTTGTGGCCACGTTGTCGCGGTGGATCGAGGAGCGCGGATCGTCGTGCGGCAGCACGTTGTGGGCCGTGTGGCAGTCGGTGCAGATCGCCGAGATCGTCAGGCCGCGCCGATAAAGCCCCTCGCCGTGCATCGAGAGCGAGTAGTGGGTCAGGATGCTGTCCTGGGGGATGGCGTAGAACTGGGTGACCGGCGTGCCTTCCTTGTGGCAGCGGCCGCACATGAAGGGGATGTTGAAGCGGTTCACCACCGAGGCTGGATCCTCGGGCGGCATGATCTCGTGGGCGCCGTGGCAATCCCAGCAGCGCGGCGCGAGGGCGGCACCCTCCTCGACAAGCAGGCCGTGCAGACTGGCGTCGTAGATCTCCGCGATATCGTCGTGGCACATGGTGCAATCGACGTCGGGAAGTTCGTCGTCGTGCGGCAGCTCGTCGATCGCGTCGTGGCAGTCGATGCACTCCATGCCGAGATCGCCGTGAATCGAGGCCACGTACGCCTCGAGGTCGACGTGGAGCGAGACCTCCCGACCATCGCGGATCGTGGTCAGAGTCTCGTCGTGACAGTCGAGACAGTCCTCGCCGGACTGGGCGGCAGCGGGGGCCGGCAGGAGAGCGAGAGCCGCGGCGAGACAGAGAAGTACGAGCCCGCGGTGGAGGGGATCGAGTTTCCTGGCGCCGCGATTTACCGTGGGCATCGATACCCTCTCGGGAGGCGGATCCCAGTATCACTTCTTCGAAACTAAGCAGAATCATGGTGAAGGGGGCGGCCCCCGTCAACCCTGGATTGTCTGCTAAATCATAGTAATGAGGTTCTGTTTCAACTGGTTACCGGGTGACGTCACGCGGATGTCAGTACCGACGATCCGAGACAGGCCCGGTCAACCTCCCGGCTCCGGTTCGACGATCACGAGAGGGTCGCCCGGATTCACCGATTGACCGACGGCCACCGGGATCTCGGTGACGGTGCCCGACACCCCCGCGATCAGCTCGTTCTGCATCTTCATGGCCTCGACGACGATCATCGGCTCGCCCCGGCGCACCTTCTGGCCCTCCTCGACGCGGACCTCGACGACCACGCCGGGGATGTCCGCACTGAGGGTTCCGCTGCCGGCGGCCGTGCCGAGGCTCTCCAGGGCCATGGCGTGCAACTCGTCGAGAACGGTCATGGCCAGCGGACGTCCGTTCAGGGTCGCGTCCAGATCGCCGCTGTCCGAACGCCCGGAGAGGTGGATCAGGTGCATCCGGCCGTCGACGCGCAGCGAGAGCGCTCGTCCGTCCAGGACCGGTACGGCGTCCACGTCGACGGCGTC
>JAFDER010000647.1 GCA_019310245.1 Deltaproteobacteria bacterium | reverse complement strand
CGGCGTGGACGACGACTGCGACGGGCCGGTGGACGAGCACTACATCCCGACGTTCACCTGCGGGGACGGCGTGTGCGAGCGCGATTCGGTGTGCTCGGGCGGAGCGGTGACGTGCACGGCGGGCTTCCCGACGGGCCCGGACACGACCTGCAACGGCGTGGACGAGGACTGCGACGGCTCGGTGGACGAGCACTGGGTGGCGGGCACCTGCGGGGTCGGGGCCTGCATGGGCACGGCCACGTGCGTGGGCGGCACGGAGTCCTGCATCGAGGGCTCGCCCACGGCGGACACCACCTGCGACGGCATCGACGACGACTGCGACGGGAGCACGGACGAGCACTGGGTGGCGGGCACCTGCGGGGTCGGGGCCTGCATGGCCACGGAGACGTGCGTCTCCGGCGTGGAGTCCTGCACTCCGGGCGCGGCCACGATAGACAACGACTGCGACGGCATCGACGACGACTGCGACGGGAGCACGGACGAGCACTGGGTGGCGTACACGTGCGGCTCTGGCTCCTGCACGGCCACGGCCACGTGCATCGGCGGCGTGGAGGACTGCACGCCCGGCTCCGGGGCCGTGGACGACACGTGCGACGGGGTGGACGACGACTGCGACGGGTCCTTCGACGAGCACTGGACGACATACACGTGCGGCGTGGGCGCGTGCCTTGCGTGGGCCACGTGCGTTGCAGGCACGGAGTCCTGCGTCGAGGGCCCAGCCTCGCTCGACAACGACTGCGACGGCATCGACGACGACTGTGACGGGTCCGTGGACGAGCACTGGGTGGCGGGCACCTGCGGGGTCGGGGCCTGCCTGGCCACGGAGACGTGCATCGCTGGCGTGGAGTCCTGCACTCCGGGCGCGGCCACGATAGACAACGACTGCGACGGGGTGGACGACGACTGCGACGGGTCCGCGGACGAGCACTGGATCCCGTACACGTGCGGCGTGGGGGCCTGCCTCGCGTGGGCGACCTGCGTGGCCGGCGCGGAGTCCTGTATCTCGCCAGCGCCCACGAGCGACGCGAACTGTAACGGCATCGACAACGACTGCGACGGCGAGACCGACGAGCACTACGTGCCCTACACCTGCGGCTCGTGCCCCGATCTGTCCGAGTGCATCTCCGGCACGGCGTCCTGCTCCGCGGACACGTGGTGCAACGACACCGGCCACGCGACACTCATCGGCCACGACTACTTCGCATCCAACGCGGACGCGGACCGGATCATGGGCAACGCCGTGTTCCTCACCACCGCAACGGGCACGGTGCAGGTGCTCGGCTACACCCAGTACGCGGACACGAGCAGCACGGGCGAGGTTGCGAACACCAACGCGGCCATCGACGCGCGCGCCGCGGCTCTGGGGAGGACGTGGAGGCTCGAGACCTTCACCGACTACACACAGCTCGACAGCCTGCTTCCTGGCTACCACGTGCTCCTCGTCTACGAGCAGGAGAGCGGCAACACGACCCTGATGCAGACCGTGGGCACGGCCTGGTCCGCGACGCTCGACGCCTTCGTCAACGCGGGAGGCGTGGTCATCGTGGCCGACTACTCCGGAGGCTCGTGGGAGATCATGAACAGCTCGGGGCTCATGACCATCACGAGCGCCACCATGATCGGCTCCGGATCCTCGCTCACCCTGGCGGCACCAGGCGATGCCGTGGCCTCGGGCGTGTCCAACCCCTACACGGCCACGAACGGCACGATCACCTACACCACTTCCGACACCGTGGTCGTGAGCCAGACCTCCGCGGCCGTCCCCGTCGTGGTCCACAAGGAGTTCACGACGGGCGGGTGCCACACGTACTCCGAGCTGATCCCCAGCGGCACCCTGCTCTCCTCCTCGCCCCAGTGCACGGGCTGGAACACGTGGAGGTTCGACACCACGGGCCGCACGTGCACGGATCCCACGATCGTCCAGGCCATGGCCGACGCCCTGAGGACGGCCGGGACCGGATCGTGGTCGTGCGATGGCAACACCTGGACGGTCGGCCCGTGTGGCTCCGGCACCGCGATTGCCGCAAACGCGGGTGTCTGCAGCTGCCTCACGCCCGACTACGTCGCGCGTCCCTGCATCAACAACCTCAACTGGGGTGGCGTCAACACGGCGAGCTGCAGCTCCCCGACCCAGACGCTCACGGTCGACTTCTGCGGCTCGGGCGGGAGCACCGGATGCGACGACTACACGGAGAACTTCCCGACCGGCACGCTGCTCTCCAGCTCGCCCCAGTGCACGAACTGGAACTCCTGGAGAGCGGGCCTCGCCACGAGCGGGATCGCGAGCATCAACGCGCGCGGGACCTACGACACGACGGGAGTGACCTGCTCCGTCCCGGCCATGGCGCAGGCCATCGCCGACGCGCTGCGCACGGACGGGACGGGCTCGTGGGTCTGCGACGGCCACACGTGGTACGTCGGTGTCTGCGGCGGTACGGCCCTTTCGATCGACATGACAGTGTGCACCTGCACCACCGGCGCGTACTCCGTCCGGCCCTGCATCAACAACGCCAACTGGGGCGGGATCACCACCGCCACCTGCAGCGGCCCCACGCAGGACATGACCGTGGAGGTGTGCGGAGCTGGCTCGACCTGGGCCGGCCTCCGCACGTTCACGAACTGCTCGGCTACTGGCTCCAGTGGTCCCACGCAGGCCGGCTGCGACACGGAGTACACCGGATTGACGCTCGACGGCGAGGTCACGGTCACGGGCGGCATCCAGGCATGGACCGTGCCCATGAGCGGGACCTTCAGGATCGAGGCTTACGGAGCAGAGGGCCACAGCGCAGAAACCCTCTACTCCGGTGGTGACGGCGCCATGGTCGGCGGCGATTTCGTCCTGACCGCAGGCGAGATTCTCTACATCGTCGTCGGACAGCAGGGTGTGGGTGACGGCTGCAACGGAGGTGGTGGAGGAGGGACCTTCGTCGTGGACGCGAGCGACACGGCGATGATCGTTGCCGGCGGCGGCGCTGGAACGCGGTCGGTCGTCTCCCAGGACGGATGCGACGGGCGCACGAGCGATTATGCCGGGACGGGTTCCGGTTCGGGTTCGACCCACACCTGCCCCGCCAAGACCAGTGGCCTCACCCTGGGAGGCATCGTCTCTAGCAGTTCGTGGGGATCCGGTGCTGGCGGATTCGTGGGCAACGGCACGGCGGACGGCACATCGACTCGTGCAGGTATCTCCTACCTCAACGGCGCCACGGGTGGATACGATGCAACCACTCCCGCCTACGGAGGCTTCGGCGGCGGTGGCGCCGGCGAGGGCGGCTGCGGCGGCGGTGGCGGCGGTGGCTACTCCGGTGGAGACGGCGGTCGTCTTGCCGGCGGTGGCGGCTCGTACAACTCCGGCGGGAGCCCGACGGCCACGGCAGGTGCGAACACCGGCCATGGCTACGCCACGATCGATCTTCTCTAGTCCCCTAACCCCGACTCCCCGATTCACTGAAATCCAACCTCCAGCCCATCGACGATTCAGGCACTCCAGTCTCTCGAGGTCCCGGGAACCTGCTCCTGGTGACCGGCGGGGGTTGGCCCGCATATCGCCTCTGCGGGAGCGGCCGGCAGGGACGTCCTGCACATTAAATCACCAGTAAGTCCGGCCTGTTGTGTGGTTACCTGCTCCGGATCCATTACCATTCCGCCCGAATTTTGGTAAACTCAACATCAAGGAGAGGTACGTTCTCATTGGAATACTGCCGTTCCTCTGTTCTGCGGAGCACGGGAAGAGGGAGAGGACCATCATGATGTCGATTCGAAGCAGTTTCAGGGCGGCTCCGTTGCTTCTCGGTGCGTTGCTCGTCGCATCCTGCGGTGGCCAGGGCCAGCAGGGTCGGGCGGATGCCGACGACGCGATCGACGTGGACGACGACTGCGACGGCGTGATCGACAACGGGTTCGACCTGCTGAGCGACGGGGCCAACTGCGGCGCGTGCGGCATCGAGTGCGGCGGCGAGCACACGACGGCCGAGTGCGT
>JAFDER010000646.1 GCA_019310245.1 Deltaproteobacteria bacterium | reverse complement strand
CATCAACCAGATCGTTGCTGTAGGCGCAATCGCCAATGCGCACGAGCAGGGACTGGGCCGTGGTGCGAACGACGGGATCATCGGCGCCCGAGGCGAGATCCCTGAGGAGCGGTTTCGTCCGTGTCCGGGCCAGTCCGATCATGGACAGCGCCTTGTCGCTCAGCTTCTCGTCGTCGGTGCAATGACGGAGGATCTCCACCGCCAGGTAGTCGAGGCTCCTGTCATCGTCCTTGGCGAGATCGAGAGCCTTCCTGGGCTTTCCCTCGTCGAGTGCGCTGCGGATGGCCGCACCGTTGGGGATCGCGCAGCTGATCATGATCGCCGCAATGCCGAGGAGCGTTCCTCTCGGGGCTCGGTTGTGCATCGTGTTCCTCCAGTCCTGGATCTAGCGTCTTGCGTAGTGTGTAGACAACCGAACGGCGGGTCTTGTTCCACCACCGGCATCGGAGAGGCACCACGGGGTCAGCCTGCAACCACTTGATACTCAAAGACATTCAGTCGAGCACCGGGCAGGTCACTCCGCTGGCTCCATGCAAAGATTCCCGGAAAAACGCCCGACCACACTGCTGTGCTCCACGTCGTCGAAGCTGAGCGCCATGCTGCCCCTGATCTCGGCCTTGTCCTCGTCGAGCGAGGACACGACGAGGGCAAAGCTCCATCCCTGGGCCAGGGCGCTCACGGCCGAGCCGTCGTCGCCGCGCGTGACCATGAACGCGCTCCATCCGCGCGGGTGCTCGCCCATGGTCTTCTCCATGCGGTCGCCCGCTCCGATCCGGCCCGGAAGCTTGACGCTGAAGCCCTGTGCATCGGCGGCATGCCCGCACACGTCGCCGGGTGTGCGGTCCAGGATCTCGATCCTCGTCGTGTCCTGCTCCAGGTGGATCTGCACGTGGATGGAATCCAGGGCAACGCCCTTGAGCGTTGCTCCGATCTCCCTGTCGGGCACGTCATCGGCGGACCAGCTCGCCGCCCATTCCTGCTCCTGCCCCTTGTCGCGGGCAGAGACGGGCCCCGACCGGTCCCCGCAGCGGCAACCCCATGCTGCTGCAACGATCAGGAGTGCGACCGTGGTGCACCGGTTCACGATGGAAGCTCGATCTTGTCCCTGAACGCCACCGCGAGCTGCGCGAGGTCGTCGAGCAGGATGAGGCGTCTGCGACCGTAGCGCTCGAGCTGCTGCCTGTAGCCGCCCATCGTCTCCTCGCCCTCGCGCGTCACCTTCTCGAGCCGCGCCCTCAGCTCGTTCAGCTGGAACTCGAAGTCCCTGACCTGCCTGATGTGATCCCTCTTGCGGGACCGCTCCCGGTCGGCCTGGTCGCGGTACTGGAGCCACTGCTCTGCCATGCGGCTCATCTCCATGAGCCCCTCGGCGGTGTTGCGTGTGAGGGACGGGTTGCTCGGTCCGAACTCGGGCGTGACGATCCCCTCGAGGAGCTTGGCGGCCCGCTCGCTCGTCTCCTGCATCCCCTGATGCAGGTCCGCAACCCTTGCCGTCGACCTCAGGAGCCCTGCGTTGCGCTCCGACTGGTCCCTCGCAAGCTCCTCGAGGGCGCGGCTGATCGAGAGCCTCGACTGACGCACCTCCTTGTCGAGGGACTCGAGCTTGATGGAGATCTCCTCCATCCGCCGGTCGATGCCGTCGAGCTGCTCCGTCAGCGCCATCATGGCCTCGGCCTTGCTCCGCTCGGTCTTCGTCCTGGCGAGCGCATTGACCTCCTCGACGAACTTGACCCATGGTCCAGCGCCACGCTCGCCCTCGCTTCCCTGGGGGGGGAAGGTCCTGCGAACCGGCTCCCGGGGAGGATGGGAGTCACGTCTCTCCTCCACCTCCACCTCGTCCTCGAGGCCCAGTCCGAGGTCGACGAGGTCGCGAACGACCTCGTAGGCATCCAGGTAGCGGTCCTCGGGCTTCTTCTCGAGAAGCTTGAGCACGATATCGTCCAGACCGGCAGGAATGTCCGATGCCATCGAACCGGGAGGTCGGGGCTTCTTCTTCACGTGGCCGTCCATGACCTCGCGGGCGAAACCCTCGAACGGATAATGTCCGGTGAGCATGGAGTAGAGGATGCATCCGAGGGAGTAGAGATCCGTGGCCCCGCT
>JAFDER010000645.1 GCA_019310245.1 Deltaproteobacteria bacterium | reverse complement strand
ACTGTCGCGGCATGCTACAGTTTTTCGGTCTGCCGTGCACTTCTGGAGCTGTAGAGCAATTGCTAAATCCTTTGTGATGTCAAGGTGTTGTCCAATCACGAACCCGCCGAAACAGGCCATGGCCCGGATTATGCGTGATTCCCCTAAAAGACCGAATGCGTCGATCCGCATCCGGGGTCGTGAAGACATGTCAGTGAAGAAGGAACGAAAGCACAGACGAGCGCGCATGGCCGGCGTGGACAGCGGGGTCGCTTTCAGCACGGGTCAGGCCGCCCGGTACTGCTTCGTCACGGCCGACACCATCCTCAACTGGATCAAGAGCGGCTCGCTCACTGCGCAGCGCACGGTGGGAGGACAGTACAGGATCCGCTCCCAGGATCTGCTCACGTTCATGCGCGAGCACATGATGAGCACCGAGCTGCTCGAGAGCGAGCTCGGCGTCAGACCCCACTGCTGGGAGTTCCACTGCAGGGGGCAGACGGAGGAGCGGTGCCTGGCGTGCATCGCGTACCGGTCGGGGGCCATGAACTGCTTCGAGCTCAGCACCGTTCTCCCCGACGAGAGTCGGCTCAACGCCTCCTGCGCGGGGTCTGACTACTACCGCCGGTATTCCGGCGAGGACCAGGACGAGGAGTAGAGATGGATGACAACCCTCGAATCGAAGGCAAGGATCCGCGGGCGATCAGGGCGGATTACTACATGGAGGATTACGACAAGTCCGAACGTGTGGCGAGGTTCCTCGAGGCTTTTGCAGCCATTCTCAAGCACTCGAACTACGGCTACTACATCGAGCACGCCTCGCGGCTGGCCTCGAAGTGCGGCCGGTGCACGAGCCAGTGCCCCGTCTACCAGGTCACGGGTGATCCTCGCGACGTGCCGTGCGAGCGCTCGAACCTCCTGCTGAACGTGTACCGGAGGCACTTCACGCTCGGCGGACAGCTCAGGGCGCGGGTCCTGGGCGAGCCTCCGCTCACCGATGCGGACATCGACCGGATGGCCGAGGCCTTCTACAGGTGCACGGCCTGCCGCAGGTGCAACCTGGACTGCCCCTTCGGGCTGGACCACGGCCTCATCACGCACCTGGGCCGGTGGGTCCTCAGCGAGATCGGGATCGTGCCCAAGGCGCTCAAGGTGGCCGTGCGCGAGCAGCTCGAGGGCAAGAGCGGCAACACGTCCGGCATCCCGTCCGCGGCCATGCAGGACACGCTCGAGTTCCTCGAGGAGGATCTGGAGGATCTCAGGGGGATCAAGATCCCGTTCCCCGTCGACGTGGAGGGAGCCGAGTACATCTTCTTCCCGGCGGTGAGCGACTTCCTGCTCGAGCCGGACACGCTGATGGGCCAGGCCTGCGTGTTCCACGCCACGGGCGATTCCTGGACAACGGGCACGGGATACTTCGACGGCATCAACTACGGCCTGTTCTACAACGACGATCTGCTCGAGCGGAGCATCCGCAAGGAGATCGAGGAGGTGGTGAGGCGCAAGGCGAAGAAGATCCTGATCGGCGAGTGCGGCCACGCCTCGAGAACCGCGAAGGCCTTTGCCGAGATCTTCGCGGAGAAGGACGAGCGCGTGCCGGTGGTCTCCATTCTCGAGTACACGCACCAAGCGATCAAGGACGGGAAGGTCAAGCTCGACCCGGACGTGATCACTGAGCGCGTGACGTACCACGACCCCTGCAACATGGCGAGGTCGGGCTGGATCATCGACCAGCCGCGCGAGATCCTGCGCTCCTTCTGCAAGGACTTCGTCGAGATGACCCCGAGGGGTGCGGAGAACTACTGCTGCGGCGGCGGGGGCGGCACCGTGTCCATCGACGAGATGAAGGAGTTTCGCATGGAGGTGGGAGGCAAGGCCAAGGCCGACCAGCTCCGGGCCACGGGGGCGGACATCGTGGTTGCCCCCTGCGCCAACTGCAAGAAGCAACTCTCGGAGATCATCGAGCACCACGAGCTCGACATGGAGCTCAAGGGACTGCACGACCTCATCCTCAGGGCGATCATCCTGCCCGGCGCGATCAAGCCGGGCGAGGTGCCCAAGGGCGAAGAGGAAGAGTAGGGGAGGCAGATCATGGAGAAGGTACTTCAGTGGGCTCAGGGGC
>JAFDER010000177.1 GCA_019310245.1 Deltaproteobacteria bacterium | reverse complement strand
ACCATGACGCTCTCGGTCAGGCACCGGTTGCCCGAGCCGCAGTCCATCTCGCTGATGCACGGCTGGCCGAAACGATCGTGGTCGGGCGGGGCGTTCAGGCACACGGGCGGCTCCGTGCAGGGGCCATCGGGCTCGGGATCGCCCGGCCACCACGGATCGTCCGGCCAGGGATCGTCCCGACGCGGATCGTCGACGCCCATGTCCAGGTCCGGCCAGGGATCCCACGTGTACTCTGCCATCGGGTCGATGGACGCGTCGGGATGGCCGATGATCCCCATCGAGTCGCAGCCCGAAAGGCCCAGGGCGGCGACGAGCACCGCCGCGATGCCGACGTGACCCCTCATTTCTGCCTCCATTGTCTAGCCGCAGACGCCGCTCGTAGTATTGCACGAGACCGCGCCCGACCAAAGCAGGCCACAGTCTGCCGTCGAGGTGCAAGCCGGCAGGCAGAAGCCCGCGGGGGCCGTGCCGCCGGTGGCGACGTGGGAGGTTCCTCCGTAGGTGTCGTCGTTGGGATAGCAGGCGAGGTCGGGAAGGCCGGTGGCCGTGGGGCAGCCGTTCGCGCCCACGTCCCCGCGCACCGTGTCGCAGACGGGCAGGCAGATGTCGAGCGCGCAGATGCCTGCAACGTCGCCCGCCGTGTCGGGCGCGCCGCAGATCGCGATGTCCTCGGCCAGGTGCTGGTTGCAGAACGCGGCGCACAGGGGGGGCTTTTCCATGAGCGAGAGGCACGAGCCCAGGCCCTTGGGCGAGACGCAGTCCTCGTCCACCGTGCAGGCCGAGAACAGGGGGTCGGGGTCCGCGGCGGGCACCATGGCCGGGAAGCACAGGCCGTCGTTCGCCGTGCCGGGGTACCAGCGCGTGGTGTCGTAGGGCGAGCAGGTGTAGGGGGGGCCGCCCGAGGGATGGCGGCACGGGTTCAGGTCGCCGTCCTCGGGCCCGTGGCCGGTCTCGCAGGCAGCGATGCAGGCATAGAACGGGTCGGCCGTGGAGCCGAGGTTCACGCAGTCGCCCTCGTCGCCTGCCTCGCAGTCGCGGCCGAAGAGGTTGCACCGATCCTTGAGGCACAGGCCGCCGGGGTAGTAGGGCTCGCCCGTCTCGTCGTCGTAGTAGTACACCTCGTTGAGGCAGCGCGAATCCCGCGGGCAGTCCGAGTCGAACAGGCACTCGGCGTGATACGTGGCCGAGGGGTCGCCCTCGTTGATGCAGGCGAAGCTCGCCATGCAGTCGTCGGCCGGGAACTCGTCCGGGTCATCGGCGTCGCACCAGTTCGAGCAGTCCGAGTCGAAGTACACCTCGCCGTCGTCGCGCACCCCGTCGTCGTTCAGATCCTCCCACACCTCGCAGCACTCGCGGTCGTGCGCGCAGCCGGGCATGCAGGCCTCGAGGTTGAGGTTGCACTCGTAGCCCGCGCGGCAGCCGCAGTTCCAGTCGAGCGGGTTGTACGACGAGTCGGTGAACGAGCAGGCGTCCACACACCCGAAGAAGGTCGAGCCCTCGCTCGTGCCGAAGTTGACGCATTGCGTGCCCGCGGGGCAGGTGGTCGGATCGTCCGGATCGCAGCCCGCCTCGTCGGCGCCCCACAGGGCGCAGGTGCCGCCGAGCCAGGAGACGTACGTCTCGCCGTCGTAGACCTCCACGCTCTCGGTCAGGCACCTGTTGCCCGAGCCGCAGTCGAGCTCGGACAGGCAGGGCTGGCCGAAGACCTCGTGGTCAGCCGGCGCGCTCGGACAGGGCGGCGGGCAGGAAGGCTCCTCCTCGACGGGGTCGTCGGACTCAACGGGAAGGTCCTCCGCCACGTCGATCTCCGCGTCCGGGACCGCGTCCGCGTCGGCGTCCGAGGCGTCGTCCTTCTCGCTGCAGGCAGCGATGAGCGCGGCGGTCAGGATGATGGTGATGCTCGCCTGGATGTGCGTGCGTGTCATTTGTTTCCTCCCCTGTGATCGGTGTGGCGCGTCTCGAGAAAATGATGGGGGAGGTTTGCCAGACCCCCAAGAAAATAGTGACCTTGCGTCAGTTTGTTGACACCGGGATTGAGAGGCGGTTCAGCGGCGGGCAGGGGGGGACATTGACGCAACGTTTCATTTGAAAGAATAATGATGCCAGGCCGCCCGTCACATGGACATCGAGGAAGGTGCCACCGCCGTGAAGGCCAGGATCGCTGCGTCTCTCGCCGTGCTCGTCGTCGTCGTCTCAGGCACGGCCCTGGCGGGCGATTCGAAGGAGGAGGTCGAGAAGGTCACCGAGCGCATCGAGATGCTCGAGGACCTGCTCAAGCTCGACGGCGATTTCCGCGTGCGCGTCCAGGCGGCCTTCTCGCTGTCCAAGATCAAGGACCCCAGGGTCGTGAAGATCTTGATCAAGGGGCTCAAGGACAAGCACCCCACCGTGAGGGCCGCCTGCGCCTCCGCTCTGGGCAAGATCGGGGCCGAGGAAGCCGTGCCCGCCCTCGAGAAGGCGCTCAAGGATCCCATCGACTCGGTCCAGGATGCGGCGCGCAGCGCGCTGACGCTCATCATGAAGGACCCGAAGAAGCTCGCGGCCCTCAACGCGGTGCCCGACGTGATCACGGACGTGCCGTTTCACAAGGTCAAGGCCGTGTTCGTGGTGGGGCCCCTCAAGAACAAGTCGGGCTCGACGCGCAAGGACCTCGAGGACGTCTTCAAGCGGCTCATGGTCGAGAGGCTCATGGACACCAAGATCGACAACGCGATGATCGTGACCGTGAAGGAGGTTCCGCCCGTGGTGGAGTCGAGGCTGAAATCGGGCAAGGCCAAGGGGTTCTACTTCACGGGCACGCTCGTCAAGCTCAACAAGGAGTGGGAGGAGAAGAAGCGCTTCGTGGTCAACGCCACGATATCCATCGCCTGCATGCGATACCCCGAGCAGGTGCTCGCCATGACCATGAGCGCCTCGGCGAGCTCCTCCGTGCTCAAGGTCAGCTACAAGAAGTCGATGGTGCCCAAGCTCGAGGAGGACGCCATCGAAGGGGCCCTCGCCTCGCTCTCGACGACCCTCAAGAAGAACTACCCGAAGCTCGCCAGCCTGGGCGGCAAGTCGACGCCGAAGAAGAAGAAGAAAAAGAAGAAGAAGAAGAAGTAGTAGCCCGGCCGGTTGCCAGAATGGCAAGGATCGGCCCGGGGCGTGTCAGATGCGGCACGCGTGCTCGGCGATCTGCACCGCGTTCGTTGCCGCTCCCTTTCGCAGGTTGTCCGAGACGCACCACAGGTGCAGGCCGTTCGTGCAGGACGGATCGGTGCGGATGCGGCCCACGAGAACATCGTCTCGGTCCGCGGCGTCGAGCGGGGTGGGAAAGACGCAGGCCGAGGGGTCGTCCATGACCACCACGCCGGGAGTGGAGGCGAGGATCTCGCGCGCCTCGTCCGGGCCGATGGGCCGCTCGAACTGCATGTTGACCGCCTCGCAGTGGCCCACGAACACGGGCACGCGCACGGCCGTGCACGAGACCCTCAGGTCGGGCAGGTGCAGGATCTTGCGGGTCTCGTTCATCACCTTGAGCTCCTCGCCCGTGAACCCGTCCGGGTGGAAGGAGTCGATCTGGGCCACTGCGTTGAAGGCGATGGGCCGGACGAAGGTGTGCGGCTCGGGCGGGTCCCTGCGGTCGAGGACCGCGCGGGTGCCCTGCTCGAGCTCCATGATGCCTCCGAGCCCGGCGCCGCTCACGGCCTGGTAGGTGTCGACGAGCAGGCGCGTCAGGCCGGCCCTCTCGTGGAGCGGGGCGACCGCCAGGACGAGCTGGCTCGTGGAGCAGTTGGGATTGGCGATGATGCCGCGCGAGGCCTGTTCGATGTCGTCGCCGTTGACCTCGGGCACCACGAGCGGGACGTCGGGCTCGAGGCGGAACACGCTGGACTTGTCGATGACGAGGGCCCCGGCCCGGGCGGCCGCGGGCACGAGCTCGCGGCTCACGTCCCCGCCCGCGGCGAAGAACGCGATGTCCACCCCCTCGAAGGAGCCCTCCTGGATGGGGCGGATCCCGATCTCGCCGCCGCCAAAGGCCACGGTCCTTCCGTCCGCGCGCGAGGCGTATGGCAGGAGCTCGAGCACGGGAAAGCTCCTCTCCTCGAGGATCGTGACGAGCTTGCGTCCCACGGCGCCCGTCGCCCCCACGATGGCGACGCGGTAGGCGTCCTTGTTCCTGAGCCGTTCCATGCGAGCCAAGATAGATCACCCCCGCGCCGCGATCCAGAACACTTGGACGTGGCATTTGATTCTCTGTCTCGTTGTGGGTATGGTTCTTGCGAGTCCTCGATGGCACCATGACGAGAGCCCTTCCAGCTGGACTGCTCCTGGCCGCGGCCCTTTTCGCCGCCTGGCCCGCCGGCGCCCAGCTCAGCGTGACGTTCCTCGAGAGGGAGGAGTCGGCGAGCGACAGGGACGGGTACGAGGACGGGTTCAACATCGAGGAGTGCGAGAACGACATGCCGATGACGTTCCGCCTCTCCTACACCGGCTCGCTCGGTGCCGGCGACCTGTACGTCTACCTCGGCTCGTCGTGCAACGAGAAGGAGAACCGGGACGAGGACCGCTGCTACGCGGCCGTGGAGAACCGTCCGCTGGAGACCCTCTCGAACTTCTCGATCTATCCGAACTGGGTCGTGGATCCCATGGGAGATCCTCCGACCTGCGCGGAGGGCGAGGGCGCGACGGACGTCTGGTTCCTGGTCCTGGCCGACGACTCGGACCAGAGCGTGGTCTACCAGTCACAGGCGACGATCAACTACGACACCATGCCTCCACAGCCGCCCGTGGACATCGAGGCCGGCTACGGCGAGGGCATGATCTCGGTGCGCTGGGACGTGGCCGAGCCCGACTTCCCCGACGAGTGGGAGCACTTCTGGGTGATGTGCTGGGGCGAGGGCATGAGCGTGCCGGAGCCCTCCCCCGAGCCGGCTCCGGACGCTTCCACGGATCCAGCCACGGACCCTGCCGCGGATCCGGTTGACGATCCGCCCGACGACGTTCCGGACGATGCGGACGACGTGGACGACGACGCTGCGGCCTCGGATCCTGCCCCGGATCCCGCGTCGGATCCTCCCGTCTCCGACGGGTCCGCCTCGGACGGTTCCAGCGCGGAGGGCTGCCCGGCGGGGGGGTTCAGCGCGGGCGATGCGTTCGACGAGGGCTACGCCTGCTCGGATCGCCTGGGGCAGTCGTCGCGGAGCTTCGACCTCAGGGGCCTGACGAACAACCAGCCCTACATGGTCAGCGTGGTCGCCGAGGACGCATTCGGCAACAAGAGCGTGATCGGCGCCATCGTCTGCGAGACGCCGATGGAGGTCGACGACTTCTGGGAGGTGTACAAGAAGCAGGGCGGCGGGGACGACGGCGGGTTCTGCTTCGTGGCCACGGCCGCGTACGGCCACTACGATCACCCGGCGGTGAGATCGCTCCGGGCCTTCAGGGACGAGGTGCTCGAGGCCATGCCGGGCGGCGGACTCGCGGTGCGTGCCTACTACCGTGCGAGCCCGCCGGCCGCGCGGTGGCTGCGCGAGCACCCGACCGCGCGCACCGGCGCGCGGGCCGCTCTGTGGCCTGCGGCGGGCGCGGCGCGGGCCGCCGTCGAGGCCGTGCGGCATCCCCTCGCTACGCTCGCGCTTTTCATGGCGCTCGCGGCCTGCGCTCTTGCCCTCGTCCGGCGGGGAGCGCGCAGGTGAGGAGCCTGGCCGCGTGCATCGCCGCCGCGGTGCTCCTCGTGGGCGCGACGGCGCTGGCGCAGGAGGGCGAGTCTCCCCAGAGGTTCGCGGTCGAGCTCAAGTTCGGGCCCTACTACCCGGACGTGGACACCGAGCCGGGCGAGCCGGGCGTGGGCACGCCGTACGAGGACGTGTTCGGCGAGAAGCAGACGTTCATGTTCCTCGCGGAGTTCGACTGGCAGTTCCTCAGGCTTCCCGGAATCAGCTTCGGCATTGGCCTGCTCGCGGGCTACTTCCAGGACTCGGGCAAGGGCCTGGACCCGGACACGGGCGAGAGGGCCGCACTGCCCAGGTTCACCAAGGTGCCCCTCGTTCCCTTCGTCAAGGCCGGCGTCTCCTACTACATCTGGTGGGTGGAGAACGGACGCGGCATCGGCCGCTACGAGGGCACGACGGGCTACGGCGGAACCTGGGGGTGGAACTTCTCGGCGGGGCTGATGCTGCTGCTCGACTTCTTCGAGCCCTCGGCCTCGCGCACGTTCGACCAGGAGGTGGGCGTGAACAACTCCTACCTCTACGCGGACTTCTTCCTGGCCAGGATCGACAACTTCGGCGATCGCAACAAGCTCAATCTCTCCGACATGACCTGGACGGTCGGCCTCGCCATCGAGTTCTGAGCCTTGCCCGGCGAACGCACCCTCAAGCTCGTCATCGAGTACGACGGGACGCTGTTTCACGGCTGGCAGGTGCAGAGCCGGGAGCGCACGGTCCAGGGCGAGCTGCAGGACGCCTTCGAGCGGATCACGCACGAGCGCGTTCACATCCAGGGGGCGGGTCGGACCGACGCGGGGGTGCACGCCCTCGGCCAGACGGCGAGCCTGCGCACGCGGCACGAGATCGGATCCAGGGAGCTGATGAGAGGGCTGAACGCGCTGACGGGCCACGACCTGGTCGTGAAGCGGATCGAGGAGGCGGCCCCCGGCTTCTGCGCGTGCAGAAACGCCACGGGCAGGCTCTATCGCTACCGGATCCTCAACGCGCCCGCGCCCCCAGCTCTCGGGCGCACGACTCACCTGCACGTCATCAGGCCGCTCGACATCGATGCCATGAACGAGGCGGCCTCGCTCTTCGAGGGCCGCCACGACTTCGAGGCGTTCAGGGCATCGGACTGCGAGCGCGCCAGCGCCGAGCTCGCGATCGAATGCTGCACGGTCGCGGGGAAGGACGACGAGGTGGTGATCGAGGTGCGCGGGCAGGCGTTCCTCATGAACATGGTCCGCATCATCGTGGGCACGCTCCTGTGGGTCGGCTCGGGCAGGTTCTCGCCGGCCGACGTCGAGGACATCCTCGCCTCGCGTGACAGGGCCCGGGCGGGGCCCACGGCCGCGCCCCGGGGGCTCGTGCTCGTCGAGGTGTACTACGGCGAGAGGGCGGGGCCCAGCACGTCGTCCATCCGGTAGAGTCCCGGGCTCTGCCCCGTGATCCACCGCGCGGCCGTGAGGGCGCCGCGCGCGAAGATCTCGCGGCTCTCGGCCGAGTGGCGCAGCGAGAGCCTCTCGTGCTCGCCCAGGAGCAGGACCTCGTGCTCGCCGGCCACCGTGCCCCCGCGCACGGCGTGCACGCCGATGCAACCCGCACGGCGCGGCCCCTCTCCGGGCCTGCGCCCGTGCACCGTCGCCCCGGCGGGGTCGAGGCCCCGCGCCGCCGCGATCTCGGAGACGATGTCGAGGGCCGTGCCGCTCGGCGCATCTGCCTTGCCCGCGTGGTGGGCCTCGATGATCTCGACGTCGAAGTCGGCGAGCGCCCGCGCCGCGTGCGCGGCGACGAGCCTCAGAGCGGCCGCTCCGAGGCTGAGGTTGGAAGCGAGAAGCACGGCCGTGCGGCCGGCCAGTGCCGCCCAGCGCGCGCGCAGGTCGTCGTCCAGCCCCGTGACCGCGACCACGGACGGCCTGGGCGACGCCTCGAGGGCGTCCAGCAGCCCCGCGGCGGCCGCGGGGATCGAGAAGTCGATGACCACGTCCCCCCGCTCGAGCGCGGCGGCGGCGTCGGCCTCCACCGCGACGCCCAGGGGCTCGATGGATGCCACCTGGCCCAGGTCCCGGCCGATCAGCGGGTGGTCGGGGTGCTCGAGCGCGGCGGCCAGCTCCACGTCCGGGGTGGCGGCCGCGAGGCGCACTACCTGCAGGCCCATGCGCCCGCAGGCGCCCTGTAGGACGATCTTCATGAGCGTGTCTCCATTTACACGACGGGATCTACTATGATATTCAAAATGGGTCCATTACCATCTCCGGAGGATTGAATGTCCGGGCACAGCAAGTGGGCTTCCATCAAGCACAAGAAGGGT
The DNA here is from genome assembly GCA_019310245.1 of Deltaproteobacteria bacterium. Lineage (GTDB taxonomy): Bacteria > Myxococcota_A > Polyangia > DRWM01 > DRWM01 > JAFDER01. The sequence goes on along the minus strand of JAFDER010000177.1, from coordinate 4,985 downwards.
GCCGCCGACGCCAAGCGGGGAAAGCTCTTCACGAAGATCATCAAGGAGATCACGACGGCCGCCAAGCTCGGCGGCGGCGATCCCACGGGCAATCCCCGGCTCAGGAAGGCACTGGACGACGCCAAGGCCGCCAACATGCCCGCGGAGAACATGGAAAGAGCCGTCAAGAAGGGCACGGGCGAGCTCGAGGGCGTGATGTACGAGGAGGTGGACTACGGCGGAACGGGTCCGAGCGGCGTCATGATCCTCGTCCAGACGATGACCGACAACCGCAACCGCACCGTGAGCGAGCTGCGCAAGATCTTCTCCAAGCACAACGGCACCCTCGGCGAGACCGCGAGCGTGGACTGGATGTTCAACAAGGTGGGGCTCATCGAGGTGAAGAGCGGCGACGTTTCCGAGGACGAGCTCATGGAGGCGGGCATGGATGCCGGCATCGAGGACATCCGTGGGGCGGGCGAGTTCTGGGAGGTGGTCACCTCCACCTCGGCGCTCTACGCCGTCAAGGAGGCCTTGGAGGGCGCGGACATCAAGGTAGCCAGGGCCGAGGTCGTCAGGATCCCGCAGTCCACGGTCAAGCTCGAGGGGCGAAACGCCGAGGTCTTCCTCCGGATGTGCGACATCATCGAGGACCACGAGGACGTGCAGAAGGTCTGGGACAACTCCGAGATCGACGATTCCGTCCTGCAGCAGCTCTCCTCTTGATCTCGACGCTCGTCATCGGCATCGACCCGGGCTCGCGAGCCACGGGCTGGGGCCTGGTGAGGCTCGAGGGCCGCGACCTCGTCCTGGTGGACTGCGGCGTCATCCGTATGGCCCCGGAGCTGGACCTTGCGGAGCGCATGATGACCATCGCCGATCGGATCGGCGCCCTTGTCGACGAACAGCATCCGGCGGAGGCCGCCGTGGAGGACGTGTTCGTCTCGCGCGACCCCAGGGCCGCGCTCAAGCTGGGCCAGGCGCGCGGCGCAGCCCTGGCGGCCATTGCGAGCAGGCACGTGCGCGTCACGGCCTACAGCCCTGCCAAGGTCAAGAGCGCCGTGACCGGCTCGGGCCGTGCCGCCAAGTCCCAGGTCCAGCGCATGGTGCAGGCCGTGCTGGGCATGGACGAGCCTCCCGCCCAGGACGCAGCGGACGCCCTCGCCGTGGCGATCTGCCACGCGCGTTCCCTGAGGTGAACTACTTGGGGGCGAAGGTGATCGGGTACTCGAACTCGATCGTTCCCCCCGACGGCGGCGGGAACGTGATGGTCGAGGTGGCCCCCGCGAGGCACGCCTCGAGCTTCCCGTCCCCGTTGGACGTGGAGGAGGCCTTGAGGACCTTGCCGCTGGTGCCGATGGTGAAGCGGATGCGCGCCTTGACGATCCCGCCCGCGGGCTCCCTGTCCAGGTACTTCTGGTAGCAGTCCCTGAGGCGGCCGTGCTGCTTCTTGAGCACCATCTTGACGATCTGCGGGGCGAGGAACCCGGTGTGGGAGGCCTGCTCCTGCTCCTGCTCCTCGATGTTCTCCTTGGGTGCCGTCTCGTGGATGATCTTCGAGGCCAGGCGCGGCTTGGGCTTGCTGGGCTCGGTCTTGATGACGGGCGCGGAGAAGTTCACGATTGTGGTCGCGGAGGGCTCGATGTCGAGGTGTGTCTCGAGCGTGGAGCCGTCCTGGAACGCCAGCGTGGCCTCGTCCATGCCCTCTGGTGCGAGCATGGTCAGCGGCGCCAGACCGGCCAGCTTCTTGCCGATGGACACGGTGGCCCCTCCCGCGGCGCCCTGGGGCGCGAAGGCCACGGCTGCGTCGGAGGGTTCGCCCTCGAAGAAGTTGAAGTGCAGGCTCCGCAGCCTCTGGACCTCGGCCTTGGCCTGGGCGGCGTCCGTTCCCGGCGAGCTCACGCCGTGGTCGTCGAGCGTGAGGGCGTCGGGGGCCTCGACGATGCGCGGCTCTCCGCCTCCCGCCGGATGGACGGTGGCCCGCCCCTTGGCGACGACGACCCGGGTCATGCCCCCTGTCTTGTCCACGCTCAGGGTGGTGCCCGAGACGCGCACCACGGCCTGATCGGTGTACACGCGCACGTCCCTGAGCCCGGACGTGGAGTGCACCTTGACGCTGAGGGTGCCCTGCTCGAGGTCCAGCCGGACGATGTCGCGCGTGATCTGGTGGAACGTGGCGCTCGTCATGGGCTCGAGACGCACTCCGCTCAGCGATGCGAGCTGCACGGAGGCCGCACTGCTCACCGAGGTCTCGACGACGGTGTCCTGCATGATCTCCGTCTCCAGATCAGCGTCCTGCCAGCCGAGGCCCGGCCTCTTCCAGCGCGTGCCCTGGCCGACGAGCGTCAGCCGGCCGGAGCGTGGCAGGGAATCGAGGAGCGTCATCTCGACCTCGACCTCGGGATTCACCACCGCGATCGTGGCTTCCTCGTCCTGTGCGACCTTCCTGCCGTGCACGACGACGAGCACGAGCACCGCGGCCGCGGCGGCCAGCGCCGTGCCCAGAGCCCATCCGGGCCAGCGGATGGTGCCGGGGACCTCTCTCGGGGCGGTCGTGATGTCATCGATCGCTGCATCCACCCGGGCCCAGTTCATCTCGGGCTCGTCCTCGCCCATGAGCGAGAGCACGGAGCGAGCCTCGCGCACCTGTTCGAGGTGCGTGCGGCACGCCTCGCACTTCTGGAGGTGGTCATCGAGCGCCTCGCGGCCGCGCGGCGAGAGCCTGTCGTCGAGAAGCGCGTAGATGCGCCTGCGCTCGTGGATCCTGCTCACGTGATGCCTCCACCCTTCATCCCGGCCAGGAGCTCCGGGTTTCGCGAGAGCTTGTCGTAGATGGCCTTGCGCGCGTAGAAGAGCCGGGTGCGGACGGTGAGCGTGGGAATGCCGAGGATGCGCGCGATCTCCTTGGCCTCGATGCCCTCGATCTCGTGCAGCACGAACACGACCCTCTTCTTCTCGGAGAGGGATTCCAGGATGGACATGAGGATCTGCCACCGCTCGCTTCCCCACACCTGGCGCTCGGGGGAGGGCTGCTCGATGGACAGGTCGCGCCTGCTCTCGATGGGAAGGTATGGCACGGTCCTGTGTCTCTTGGCCTTGACGTACTGGAGCGTCACGTTCACGGTCAGGCGGTAGAGCCAAGTCGTGAACTTGGAGCTGCCCTGGAACGAGGCGATGGACTTGTGGACCTGGAAGAACACCTCCTGCGCGATGTCCTCGAGGTCGTTGCGCTGGCCGGCAACGTTGCGCACGAGCCGCGAGACCATCCCCCGGTACTCGTTGTAGAGCTCCTCGAAGGCCCGGGCGTCGCCGCTGGCGCACCTCTGCACCAGGGTGTCCCTTCCGGTGTACGATGCCGGTGGTGTGCTCACAGCGATTGCCTGGGTCGCCATTTGAGACCTCTCCTCCCCGCTACATCCTGTAAGTAGCCGGGAAGATTGGCCTCGTTCACATCAAGTATAGGGCAAAACGATCCGCGGCATGACCCCCCCGTTGGGCGATTCCTCGTGACCCACGGTTTCATCAACGATATCGGTTGGTTGACCAGGAGGCCGGGTCTACCAGAGAGCCGAGTGCTCGTAGGAGAAGCTCCCCTCGGCCAGGGCGGTGAGAACCAGGATCGCCTCGTCGTCGCCGTCAGGCACGGTGATCGTCTCCTCCGTCGGGGAGGCGAGGATGCTGATGGGCGTGAGCGTGGGCGTTCCTCCGGACGTGGAGCGGGTGATGAGCGTGGCCCCGAGGGAGGCCCAGTCCGTCGACTCGATGTGCACCACGAGGTCGGTGCCCGTGGTCGAGAGCGGGTAGTGCAGGTAGTCCGCGGCCCAGCCGTTCAGGGTGCCCGAGCGCAGCACGCCGTCGGGTGCGCTCGTGGTGTCGGCCATCGAGGGCGGGTCGTAGTCGGCGTAGCCCCACTGTCCCGCATCCAGCGCGGGATCGTCCATGAAGTTGGCGATGGTCCAGTCCGAGAACACCGTCAGGAAGTCCACGCTGTAGGAGGAGGAGGCCGAGTCGAATCCCGTGATGCCGTTCGCGCTCTCGCTGACCAGATCGAGCAGGAAGGCCTCGCCGAGCTGCTCGATCAGGTAGACGCCGAAGAGGAACGACGCGCCGTAGTCCACCCTGTCGATCGTCACCAGGGAGACGTCGGGCGATGCCGCGAACGCGCCCACGTTGCCCTCGTCCGTGTAGTAGCCGCACAGCGCCATGGCCGCCTCGCTCATGCTCTCGTTGATCCAGGGGTGCTCGTCCGGGTCCGCGCGGTAGTGGAGCAGGTGCTGGAACTCGTGGGCCACGATCGAGAGCATGTAGGGCTGGCCCGTGGGCAGCCGCACGCCGTTGAGGTGCACCATCTCGGTGAGGTTGGAGTACGAGCCGGCCGCCTCGTCCTGCGCACGGAAGAAGCCATCGAACTCGGTGCCCATGAACGAACCCATCTCCATGTACAGGAGGACGATCCTCGGCTCGCCGTCCACGTCGGGAGGCTCACCGAACGCCGCGGTCGTGATGTCGTAGATGCCCCGGGCGTCGTCCGCCGGCGTCGCGTCCTCGAAGGTCTCGACGATCGTGACCACGTCGTCGCCGCTGATGCTCGTCAGCCAGATGTCGTCGGGGACGTAGACCGCCACGTGCTCGCCCCAGCCGCGGCAGCTCGCGGTGACCTGGGTGTCGCTCGGCGGCATCACCGCCAGGTCCCAGGTCCAGAACGTGCGGTCCTCGAGATCGCAGTCGAGGATGCCCGGAGGACCGTCGGGCTCCACATCCACGTCCTCCTCGACGTCGTCGAGGGCGTCGTCCGTCACGTCGTCGAGGGCGTCGTCCATCGTGTCGTCGGCCGCGTCCTCGTTTCCGTCGTCGGAGCCGCACGAGGCGACCCAGGCGAGCGTGCAGGCGAGTCCCAGGAATCGGAGGGTGTGATGTGTGCTGTTCATGTCTTTCCTTCCTCAGGGCGATGAATCGGGAAAGTCTACGGGATGATGAGGTCCAGGTCCAGCGAGCCGAGCTGCTGC
>JAFDER010000644.1 GCA_019310245.1 Deltaproteobacteria bacterium | reverse complement strand
CCACGTCCTCGCGGATCTCGGGCGGGATCTCCACCAGGTCCGGCTGGTTCCTCTTCGGAACGAGCACGCGCTTGATCCCCGCCCTGTGTGCGGCGAGGACCTTCTCCTTGATGCCTCCGATGGGGAGCACGCGGCCGCGCAGGGTGATCTCCCCGGTCATCGCCACGTCGTGCCTGACGCACACTCCGGTGAACAGCGAGGCGAGGGCCGCGAACATCGCCACCCCGGCGCTCGGCCCGTCCTTGGGCATGGCCCCGACCGGAACGTGGATGTGGATGTCGTACTTCTCGAACCCGAGCGGGTCGAGGTTGAACTTGTCGGCGTTGACCTTGATGTAGCTCATCGCCGCCTGCGCCGACTCCTTCATCACGTCCCCGAGCTGTCCGGTCAGGTGGAGCTTGCCCTTGCCGCTCATCTTGGTGGCCTCGACGAAGATGATCTCGCCTCCGAACGAGGTCCACACGAGGCTCGTCGCCACGCCGGGGATCTCGAGCCTCTCGGCGATCTCGGAGAAGTACTTCTGCGGACCCAGGCAGCTCTCGAGCAGCTCCGTGTCGATCTCGCGAGGCATGTCCTCTTCCTTGAGATGCTCCTCTGCGACCTCGACGGCGACGGTCCGGCAGATGGCCGCGATCGTGCGCTCGAGGTTCCGCACGCCGGCCTCCTTTGTGTAGAGCTGGACGATCTCGCCGATGCGATCGTCGGTCAGCTTCATCGTGTTCTCCGTCAGCCCGTGATCATCGAGCTGCCTCGGCAGGAGATGGTGGCGGGCGATGGCCAGCTTCTCGTTGTACGTGTAGCCGGGAATCTCGAGGATCTCCATCCTGTCCCTGAGCGCAGGCGGGATGGGGTCCATGAGGTTCGCCGTGGTGACGAACATGACCTGTGACAGATCAAACGGCATCTCGAGGTAGTGGTCGGAGAACGAGAAGTTCTCCTCGGGGTCGAGGGCCTCGAGCAGAGCGGCCGTCGGGTCGCCCCTGAAGTCCCGGCCGAGCTTGTCGATCTCGTCGATCATGAACACGGGGTTGCGGCTGCCCGCCTTCTTCAACATCTGGATGATCTTGCCGGGCAGGGCGCCGATGTACGTTCTCCGGTGGCCCCGGATCGCGGCCTCGTCGTGCACTCCGCCGAGGGAGATGCGCACGAACTTGCGTCCCAGTGCGCGGGAGATGGAGCGGCCGAGGCTGGTCTTGCCCACGCCGGGTGGTCCGACGAGACACAGGATCGGACCCTTCTTGTCGTCCTTGAGCTTGCGCACGGCGAGGTACTCGATCATGCGCTTCTTGATCTTCTCGAGGCCGTGGTGGTCCTCGTCGAGGATCATCCGCACGTGCTGGATGTCCATGTTGTCCTGCGTGATGATGGTCCAGGGCAGATCGAGGATCCAGTCGAGATAGTTGCGGGCCACCGTGTACTCGGGGCTGCCCATCTGCATGCCGCGCAGCCTGCGCAGCTGCTTGCGGGCCACGTCATCGGCCTCCCCGGGCAGGTTCTTCTCCCTGATGCGCTCGCCGATGCTGTCCAGGTCGCCGCCGTCCTCGGTGTCCTCACCGAGCTCCTCCTTGATGGCCTTGAGCTGCTGCCTGAGGACGTACTCGCGCTGGTTCTTGCCCATCTCCTCCTTGATCTCGGTGTTGATGCGCTCCTTCATGTTCAGGAGCTCCACCTGCTTGGTCATGAGGTTGAGCACTTCCTTGAGCCGCGTCTTGACCTCGACCATGCGCAGGATCTCGACGCGCTTCTCGAGCGGGATGTCCAGGTTCGAGGCGATGAGGTCGGCGATCTGGCCGGGGCTGTCGACGGTCTCGAGGACCTGCGCCGCGTCGCGAGGGATGTCGGGCATGAGCTTGATGGCCTTCTTGCTCATCTCCCTGAGCGCGAGGACGAGCGCTCGCGTCTCCACGTCGTCCTCGATGATCTCGTCGACCTTCTCCACGTCGGCGAGGAGGTACGGCGTGGTCTGGATGACCTTCACGAGGCGGATGCGCGTGACCCCCTGCAAGAACACCGAGTACGTTCCGCTCGTCCGCTTGACGACCTTCAGCACGCGGGAGGCGCACCCGTCCGTGAACAGGTCCCTCTGCGTTGGATCGTTGATGTGCGGCTTCTTCTG
>JAFDER010000643.1 GCA_019310245.1 Deltaproteobacteria bacterium | reverse complement strand
CACAGGCGCATAGCCGCACAAAGAGAATGAGAGCGATGAGTCGTCCCCGCATCAAGCTACTGACAATGATATCACGGCAGTATCTCGATATCAGCCACAACCATCCTGTTTTCTCACGCTCTGGGCAGTCTTGCGAGAAACAACTCATACCTGGGCAGTGCCTTCTCGAAGATGCTCACGATCCCGGCATCGTGTTCCATCACACCAGGCAACGCGAGGGCCACCAGGACGGCAACTACCTGATGGACGATTCGTCCACCACGATCGTCATCGGGCCGGGAGCGGTGACGCGGGCCATGTGCAGGACGCCCTGCGCATCGAGGATCGCGACGGCGTACTGGTAGGGGGCCCAGGACAGCGACTCCACCTTCTCCTCGAAGGGGACGACGAGGACCGGATCGGACGTGCCGTCGAACCTTGCGAGCCACACGCCACCCTCCGCGGCGAACAGGTACGCCAGGCCGTCGTGCGTGTAGGGCGTGGCCGCCAGGTGCAGGGTATGTGAGCAAAGGTCGTCGAGGACATCGACGCCCTTGAAGCTGTCGACGTGGACGAACGGCTCCTCGCAGGGGTCCTTTCCCGATGAGACCTTCGCCTCGACCTCGTCGACGGGATCGGGCTTGGGCACGAGGGCGAACAGGAAGAGCATCCTGCCCCGGCCGACGAGCACCTTCTTCTTCGAGGGGAAGGCGACGATGTCCAGGGCCTCCATGCCGGCCGGGGCCATGCTCTCGTCCCAGGGGAACGGGAGGTCGCCGTCCGGGGTGAAGGTGTAGACGTTGCATCTCTTGGGCGACTTGCGCAGGCAGACCTCGAGACGGCCGACGAGCGTTCCCGTCACGTCGTCGCACTTGAGGCTGCCATCCGTCATCTCGAGCCTGAAGGAGATCCTCCACCTGTACTTCTCGGCCTGCCAGGGCTTTTCCGAGGACGCGAGGGCCTCCTCGAGCGGATCGCCGGAGATGGGAACGGCCTCGCCCCCCTCGTGGATCATCCATCCCTTCTCGGTGAGAAAGAGCAGGTCCCCGGACGGCAGCCACCTGTATCGCAGGACGGGTGCATCTCCGGAGATCCTGCCGATGCTCGTGATCCACCCGCCGGCGGTGTGCACGTCGTCCTTGACCACGGCCGGCGCGCTCTGCTTCACGGCCTCGACGGGAGGCATCGGCAGGTGGATGGGCACCGCCCCCTCTTCCGCCTCCGGGGCGGCGGGCTGCCCGGGCCCGGGCCCCGAGGATGCCTTGCTGGCGCACGCGGACCCCAGGAGCGCAAGGATCGCGAGTCCTGCACTGCACAGGTCCATCTGCGGGTTCGATCGATTCATCGCGTCGAGGTGGACCGCTACTTCTCGGTGCAGACCACGTCCAGCTTGAAGCTCCAGGCGCACTCGCTCTCGCTGGAATCGCAGAGCACGGAGTAATCCCAGGACTCGCCCTTCTCGGCGATGCACTGGTTGAACTTCTTGAGTTGCTCGTGGCTCAGGACGTACAGGCCTCCCTCCGTACCGTTGCAGCCCGCCATGAGGGTGATGGTCATCCCGGGGTGCTTCTTGCACGAGATGGACTCCGTGCAGTCCTGGATGCTCTCGAGCTGGCTCTCGAAGAACGCCGTGGCGTCCTTGTCCAGGCACATCTCGTCCTCCGGCTCGATCAGGGTGGCGGATTCGTGGGGCTCGACCGTCTTGATGTAGCTTCCGCAGGCGACCAGCAGCGGGACGAGCAGGATGAACGTGTTCTTCATCATACTTTCGTTGCTATCACGTCGGCCCTCCACAATTCAAGGAGCCCCCGGCAAACCACCGCTGGACATCACTCACCCGCTTGCAATAGTATCGGCCTCACACCTCGAAGCGCCGGGGGAGGCCGACCATGAGGCACACCGAAAAACTCCGTAAGTTCAAGCACGTTGCACTCTTCTTCCTGCTCGCGGGGCTCGCGCAGGCATGCGGGCCGGGCACGGCGAAGGGCGACAAGCTGGCCGAGGCCGGCGACCTCGAGGGCGCCGTCGAGGTCTACCGCGCGGTGTACGACAAGAAACCGCAGGACAAGGTGGCGCTCATCAAGTTCGGGCGCACGCTCTACCAGCTCAACAACTCCAGGAAGGACGAGGGCGAGAAG
>JAFDER010000642.1 GCA_019310245.1 Deltaproteobacteria bacterium | reverse complement strand
ACTGAGGGCGGAGCGCGGATCGGAGGTGGGCCGGATGTCGTGGGTGCCGTGGCAGTCGTAGCACTTGGCCGCGCCGGCGGATCCCAGACGCGAGACCTTGCCGTGGAAGGTATCGAAGAAGGTCTCGGCCTCCGTCTCGTGGCATCTCCCGCACTGGTCCATCATGCGAAAGCGGAAATCGTCCTGGTCGGTGCGACTGATGGTGTGGGAGGAGTGGCAGTCCTCGCAGGTCGGCAGCTCGCGATCGGTCTCGGTGTTGCCGGGCCAGTGGATGCTCTCGCGGAAGATCTCGCCGATGCCGTGGTGGCAGTTGCCGCAGGTGCCGGCGATGTTATCGCGGTGCACGCTCGATTCCGGGTCCGACTCCGGGCGCTCGCCGTGGGCCGTGTGGCAACTGGCACAGGTGGCGGTGACGATCAGGCCACTTTCGAGCAACCCCTTGCCGTGGATGCTGTCGACGTAGCTCGCGTAGATGTCGGGAATGTCCGTCTCGATCCGGACCGCGGCCTGCTCGCCGGCGCGGTGGCACTTGGCGCAGAGCATGGGCACATTGCGCGGGAAGGTCGGCGCGGTCGGAAAGTCGGGATCCTGCGTCGCGTGCTTGGAGTGGCAGTTCATGCAGCCGGGCGCGTCCGGGTCACCCTGGGCGTGCAGGACGCCGTGCGTGCTGGTCCGGTACTCCTCGACCACCGCGGCGTGGCAGACGCTGCAATCGACCGCGGCGGCAACCGTCTCACAGGGCCGGCGCTTGGAGGGATCGACGTCGGTGTGGCACTGGGCGCAGGGCGTGGCGGCGTGGACCGATGTACTGAAGGCTGCCTCGTTGACGTAGAGGGAGACGACCTCTCCGTCCCGTTCCATGGTGAGGTCGATCTGCTCGTGACAGGCCAAGCAGTCGCGGTTGGCCGCCCCCGCGGTGTAGTAGACGCGACGGATCTTGTGGGGCGAGTGGCAATCGACGCAGACCGGAATCTTGCCCGGCTCTTCCTCCCACAACCGCCCCTCGATGAACTTCCGGTGCACCCGCTCGATGCTGGCGTGGCACCGGGTACAGGTCTCGGTGATGTTCTCCCGGTGGATGCTCGAGCGCGGGTCCTCGTGGGAGAGGGTGAGGTGCGAGGTGTGACAGGAGGTGCAGACCGCGGTCACGGTGAGACCCTGCCGGTACAACCCCTCCCCGTGGATGCTCATCGAGTAGTTCTCGAGGATGTGATCCTGGGGAATCTCGTGGGTGCGCGAGACCGGCGACCCCTCCTGGTGGCACTTGCCGCAGAGGACCGGGATGTTCATGGTCGAGGTCGGCGAGTCGGGGTCCCGGCGCGATCGCACCTGGTGATTGTCGTGACAGTCGTAGCAGGTCGGCGCCATCTCGTCGCCGCGCGCGGCGGCCTGTCCGTGGAGGCTGGATGCATGCTGGCGGGCCTGGGTACGGTGGCACTCTCCGCACAGCGCGTTGGCCCGGGCGTGCGAGGTGAGAGACGCCTCGTCCTCCGCCGATCCGATGTCGTGCGCGCCGTGACAATCGGCGCAGGTCGGGGCACGGCGGCTCCCCGCCTTCGACCGCGCTCCGTGATGGCTGTCCGCGTACTCGGCGGCCGCGTCGTCGTGACACATGGCACAGTCCGCCGCCGCGAGGTCATCCTCGTGGGGGATCTCCGCGCCGTCCAGATCCTGGTGGCACGTGACGCAGTCCAGGTCGGCGTGCACCGAGGCCGCGAAGGCCTCGCCATCGACGTGGACCGGGATCTCGCGTCCGCCTCGCTCGCCGGTGAGATCCGGATCCTCGTGGCACATGAAGCAGTCGTCGTTCTCCTGCGCCTGGAGCGAAACCGAGGCCGAGAGGATGACGACCGTCACGAGTGAGAGCCACGTCACGGCGCCGGGTGCGATGATCCGTCTCACGGGCTTGCCCCTCCTGGCCACGCGCGACCCGCGAGTGACTCGAATAGACTAGAGCACCGGTCGGAGATTTCAAGGTCGGCCCGGGGCCGCCAAATCGTTGACAGGCAAGGACATCTGAACTGAGGATCGGGTATAATAAGAGACTGAAATTGTCCACAGGTGACCTTTCGCCTCCTCCAACGGTCAGCATAATCGGGGGCGGGACTGGATTCGCTT
>JAFDER010000176.1 GCA_019310245.1 Deltaproteobacteria bacterium | reverse complement strand
ACCCCTGCTACCGCATGAACTCGAACAGGCTGTCCATCCTGACCTCCCTCGACGTTCCCCGGGGCCGATAATACTCGAAAAGGACCGATGTGGAAGGCCCTGCACGCGGAGGAATCCACTGCGTGGAATTTAGATGATTTGACTGGAGATCCGGGGGTGGAGTCTAGAACAGGCCCTTGACCTTGCCGGTCTCCACGTCCACGTCGACGCGGCGGTAGGCCGGGTTGGAGGAGGTGCCGGGCATGAGGGAGATGGCGCCGGCCACGGGGACCACGAACCCAGCGCCGCCGTAGGTCAGGATGTCGCGCACCTTCAGCTTCCAGCCCTTGGGCACGCCCTTGAGCGCGGGGTTGTCGGTGAGGGAGAGGTGCGTCTTGACCATGCAGGTACCGAGCTTGGACAGCACGGGGTCCTTCTCTATCTTCTCGGCCGTCTTCAATGCCTCGGGGGAGTACTCCACGCCGTCCGCGCCGTAGACCGTCGTCGCGAGCTTCTCGATGCGCTGGCGCAGCGGCATTTCGAGCTCGTAGAGGAACTTGAACTCGTTCTTCTCCTCGCACGCGTCGACCACGGCCTCGGCGAACTCGATGGCGCCCTCTCCGCCCTTCTCCCAGTGGCGCGACAGGGCAGCGCGCGCGCCGGCGGCCTCGGCCGCCTTGCGCACCGCGGCGATCTCGTTGTCCGTGTCCGTGTGGAACGCGTTGATGCAGACGACGGGGTTGATGCCGGCCGTCTTGATCGTGTTGATGTGGTGGACGAGGTTCTGGCAGCCCTCCTCGACCCAGCCCACGTTCTCGCCGTCGTACTCCTTGGGCATGGGCAGTCCGGGCTTGGGAACCGGAGCCCCGCCGTGGCACTTGAGCGCGCGGATCGTGGCGACGAGCACCGCGCAGTTGGGCTTGAGGCCCGAGAAGCGGCACTTGAGGTTCCAGAACTTCTCGAAGCCGATGTCCGCGCCGAAGCCCGACTCGGTGATGTGGTAGTCGCCGAGCTTGAGGCCCACGCGGTCGGCGATGATCGAGCTCTGGCCGATGGCGATGTTGGCGAAGGGGCCGGCGTGCACGAGCACGGGCTGGCCCTCGAGGCTCTGCATCAGGTTGGGGTTCAGGGCCTCGACCATCCACGCGGTCATGGCGCCGTCCACTTCGAGGTCTGCGGTCGTGATGGGCTTCCTGCTCTTGTCGTAGGCCACGACGATCTTGCCCATGCGCTCGCGCATGTCCTTCAGATCGTTCGAGACGGCCAGGATCGCCATGATCTCCGATGACACGGCGATGGCGAACTTGGACTCCATCTGGAATCCGTCCATCTTGCCGCCGATGCCGATGATGATGTGCCTGAGGGCCTGGGCGCAGAAGTCGATGATCCACCCCATCTCGACGTTGTTCGGGTCGATGTTGAGGCGGGGCTGATCGCGCTTGGCCCACTGCTTGTCGTTGTAGTTGAACTCGTGCTGCATGCGTGAGGTCAGCGCCACCATCGCGAGGTTGTGCGAGTTCATGATGGCGTTGATGTCGCCGGTCAGGCCCAGCGAGAAGGGCGTGAGCGGGATGCACTGCGCGAGCCCGCCTCCCGCGGCGGAGCCCTTGATGTTCATCGTGGGTCCACCCGAGGGCTGGCGGATCGCGGCGATCACGTTCTTGCCGATCTTGCCCATGCCCTCGACGAGCCCCATCGTCGACGTGCTCTTGCCCTCGCCCAGCGGCGTCGGGGTGATGGCGGTCACGTCGACGTACTTGCAGTCCGGCTTGTCCTTCGTGCGCTCCATCAGCTTCGAGAAGTCGATCTTGGCCACGTAGTGGCCGTGCAGCAGAAGCTCCTCGTCGGTGATCCCGCACTCCTCGGCGATCTGCCGGATCGGCTTCATCCGCGACTCGGCCTCCTCGGCGATCTCCCAGTCAGCATGTTTCGTTGGATCGAGAGCCATCTCTTCCTCCTGGATTGTGGTTTTTCATCCCCGAAGAGGGGCTTGTTGCACCAAGGGAAACGTGATCGGATGTTCACGTAATCCCTTGAAAATACGCGGGAAAATCCCGTCGCAAGAGGCGACTGTAGTGGGGGCTCGGTGCGCTGTCAAGCCTGTAAGTGGGGGTCTATCGCTCGTTTACTGATGACTGGATCGATGCGGCAATCTGCTTGATCGGATCCGGGATCAGCGCCGGGTCGGGGTAGGGCAGGACGCCCTCCCGGTCGGCCTCCATGAAGGCCTCGTCCATGGGCACGAAGCCGAGGATCTCGGCGCCCTCGAGGTTCCTGCGGATGGCTTCCTCGTCGGAGGCATTGCGGACGCGGTTGCCCACGATGGCGACTCGGGGGATCTTGAGATCGTCGGCCAGCGACATGATGCGGCGGGCCGCGGAGTGCGAGCGGACGCCCGGGTCAACGACGACGAGGAGCAGGTCCACGTACCGGCTCGTGGCTCGGCCCAGGTGCTCCACGCCGGCCTCCATGTCCATGACCACCACCTCGTCGCGCTGGAGCACGAGGTGCTGGACCAGGGCCTTGAGCAGCACGGACTCGGGACACACGCAGCCCGATCCTCCCTTCTCGACCGAGCCCATCGTGACGAGCTTGACGCCCGCGGCGTCCACGCCGTACTTCTCGGGAATGTCATCCACCTTCGGATTCATCTTGAAGACGCCGCCGAAGGTGCCTGGCTGGGTCCCCGTGCGCTCGGCGATGAGCTCGCGGAGATCCGAGATGGGATCGGGACACCGGTCCTCGGGCAGGCCCAGGGCCGCGCCCAGGTTGGGAACAGGGTCCGCGTCGATGGCCAGCACGGTGGAGCCCGTGGAGGCGAGCGTGCGGGCGATGAGCGCCGAGAGCGTGGTCTTTCCCACGCCCCCCTTGCCCGAGATGGCGAGCTTGAGGCTCATCTTCTCGACTCCTTGATGATGCGCGAGGCGGTCAGGCCCGCCAGGTGCGCGATGTCCTCGGTGGAGAGGAACGAGGCGATGGAGCTGGACAGGAGCAGCTTGACGTCGGGCGGGAACTCGTTGTCGCCCTTCCAGAACACGAGGATGATCTTGACGTTGGGCAAGGCCCTGACGGAGACGGCGAGATCGCCGTGTTCGGCTCGCGTGCCTCCGTATGGCGCCGCGCACGCGATGGCGCGTTCGGGATCCTCGCCAAAGGCCGCGAGGAGCGGGATCTTCGCGCGGCGGTCGAAGGCGGATCCGTAGAACTCGCCCGAGGGCACCTCGGTGAAGGTGATGGGATCGTCCGGCGGGGGCACCGGGTCGGACGAGGCCAGGTAGTGCAGGACGAGGACCTGCTCGTAGGGGTTGAGCTCGGGCCCGCCGGCGTAGTGGATGAGCCACCCGGGCAGGCGGACGTGGAGAGTGGTGCCGAGGTAGACGAGCTCGAGGCCTCCGTCGACGATCCCGGCGCCGCAGCGGGCGGCGACGACGGCGGGATCGAGCGCCCCGAGCTTCTCCCGGGCCAGCCGCGCGGCCACGTCCAGGTTGTCCGGCTCTGCCAGCTTGATCAGGTCGACCGGGTTGGGCAGGTCATTCATCATGGTCGTGCACGCAGGTACACATAAGGCGGAGGCGGTCTAGAGGTCGAGCCAGGAGTCCGAGTACAGGGACTTGCCCATGAGCAGCTTAGCGGTCTTGAGGTAGGGCTTCATCTTCTCGTCGACCGAGTCGAGGGCGATGTCCTCGCCGTCGGCGGTGCGTCCGCAGATGTCGTCGAGCTCCGGGAACCCGCCCTTGGCGATGCTGAGGATCTCCTTGTCCGTGCCGTCGAGGATGGCGCTGTAGAGCCCGTAGTGGCGCAGCATGCACAGGTACGTCTGGTTGAGGATCGGGCGCAGCTTCTCGGGCGAGCCGTTGGAGATGTTGGAGAGGCCGCACGTGGACTTGGCATCGGGCGCGATGGCCGTGACCATGGACATGAACAGGGTGCAGGAGACAACCTGGTTCTGCTGCGAGGACACCGGGACCACGATCGGGTCGTACCAGAGATCCGACTCGGGGATCTCCTTCTCCGCGGCCGTGGCCTGGAGCGTTGCCGCCAGCTCCCCGCGCTCGTTCTCGTCGCGGGGGATGCCGTCGGGGCCGTAGAGCAGGGCGACGGCCATGGAGTTGTACTCCTTGCACAGCGGGAAGAGCAGCTCCATGCGCCCGGGGTCGGCCGAGATGGAGTTGATCACGGGGCGGCCCCAGTCGTTCTTGTGGATCTTCAGGCCGGCCTCGATGGCCTCGGCGTTCGACGTGTCGAGGTAGCAGGGCTTGTGCACGTGGTTCTGGATGATCTCCACGAGCCAGGCCATGCGCTCCGGCCCTCCCTTGCGGGCCGGCCCGAGATTGATGTCGATGTAGTCGGCACCGTTCTCCGCGCAGGTCTCGGCCATCTTGAGGATCGGCCCCTCGTCCTTGTTCTTCATGGCCGGGCCGATGCTCTTGGACATCACGTTGACGTTTTCAGCTACTACTACGGTCATGACATTCTCCCCTCTGGGTTATGAACCGAAGTTGTCCTTGAGGTAGGGCGTGATGTGGGCCGCCTCGCGCGGCCCGATCTTGACGTCCCAGCCCGAACCGAGCTCCTCCTCCACGTCGCCGCTGATGACGGCCGTGGCGCCGGGGAGCACGAGCGTGGGCTTCTCGAGCTTGTCCGCGATGCCCTGCTTCAGGATGAAGGGGCCGATCGAGTCGCCGACGAACTTGCCCGCGGCCCAGGCGGTGAGCACGCTCAGGCCGTCCGTGTCCACCACGGCGAGGTAGGCGGGCTGACGGCTCGCCTCGATCTCGCCGGAGACCACGAAGTAGGTCAGAGAGAAGTTGCAGGTCACGAGCACCGGCGACTTGGGCGTCGGGTTGTTCATCTCGTAGATCTTCGCGTCCGTCTTCATCGGACGCTGGGGGTCGGTGTAGATGTTGAGCCTCTCGAGCAGGAGCGGGAAGAGGTTCTCGCCCCTCAGATCGCTCAGCACGACGATCGAGGCGTACTTGGCCACGAACGCCGAGGCGTACACGGACTCCATCATGAAGTCGTCGGTCATCTCGCAGGGGAAGGTGATGGTCGGGAAGCCCAGCGGGCGGAAGGCCTTCTGGATCGCCAGCCGGCGCACGGCCACGTGGTCCACGAACGACTGCTTCATGGCCCGCGTTCCGAAGTCCATGACCAGATCCTTGAGGCCCGCGTCCGTGAGCTTCTTGGTCAGAGCGGCCATGGCGTCGAGGCCCTCGGCCTTGACGGCGAGCGGGCATCCGGACTCCTTGGCCAGGGCGCCCATCTCGTCGGCGTTCGCCTCGGTGGCGCAGTAGATCAGCGGCTTCTGGTCCTTCACGGCCTCGAGCGCCTTCTTCAGGGGCTCGCCCTCGGCGACGAGGATGAGGGCATGGCCCGTGTCCTTGGCCTTCTTGACCAGCCCCACGTAGGCGTCCGCGTTGCCGCTCGCGCACTTGCACGCCACGAGGTCGGCCTTGAGCGTGAGGCCCACGCGGTCGTACTTGAGCTCCTTTGCCCGGGCCAGCTTCTCGTCCGCCTTGTCGTCGTCGTCCGCCACCATGAGCGCGATGCCCGTTGGGTTGAAGAACGTCTTCTCGTGGCGGAAGAGCACGGTCTCGCCGCCCGTCTTCAGGGCGGCCGCGCCCGCTCCGATCTCGACGGTGCGGATGGGCGGTGCGCTCTCCTCGCTGAGCTGCGCCTTTGCCTCGTCCGTGACGTAGGGGCATTTCTCCAGCTCGGTCTTGCCCTGGGCCAGGCTCATGGCGAATGCCAGGCAGGTGGGAAGCCCGCACTCCTTGCAGTTCGTCTTGGGCAGCAGCTTGAAGATCTGGATTCCGCTCAGTGCCATGACCGTGCCTCCTTGTAAGCCGGTTCGGTGTGCCTGAAAATCGCCCCTCTTGCCTACATCATTGGATCCATGGTGAGCGCGGGATGCTGCTTCTTCTCGAGGAAGGGAATGATCTCCTCCTCCGTCGTGCCCACGGTCTCGTCCGCGATCCGGTCGAGCAGGTCCGGAATGCCGAGCTCGGTCGCCAGCTTGGTGAACCGCTCGCGGATGTCCTCCTTGAGCTTCTTGGGCATCCAGGTGAGCCGCTTGATGCCTCCTTCGCCGGAGATGAACTTGGCGGAGGAGATGTAGGATTTCGAGTGACCAACGAACCCGGGGACCACGAGCCCGCCCCCGCACGTGCCGGCCAGGGTCGTGAACTTCATCCCGCAGGGCGTCATGCCCGTGTAGTCGCGGTCCACGGTCATCACCCCGTTGCACATGGGCAGGATCGCGGCGATCGCCTCGAAGCACCCGCACGAGGTCATGGGGTCGACCATGATGGAGTAGGCGTTGTACGTCTCGACGGCGCCGCGCGACGCCTTGTTGACGAATGCGTTGACGCCCTCCCAGTTGCCCATCTTGGCGTCCAGGACGTTGCCCTTCTCGATGGGCTGGTTCGGTCCCGTGGGGTTGATCTCGAACGATGCCTTGCAGTCGAGCCAGGAGTAGGCGCCGCACAGGCCCGTGCGCTCGGGCGTGACCACGCACACGTGGTTGGGCGCGAAGCTCTGGCACAGGGTGCATGAGTAGAAGGTCTCCTCGTCCTCGTCCTTCATGCCCTCGACGCGCGCATCGCGGGTCTTGTACGTGGCGCGGGCCTGCGCCACGATCTCGTCGACCTTCTCCTGATCCGTGTAGATCTTGACCTGCACCTTGTCGATGATGGCGCCGAAGTCGCCGTGGTACTTGGCGTGCAGGATCGAGCCGAAGTGCTTGAGGCTGAAGCCCTTCTCCACCGCGGCCTTTGCGATGCGCACCCACATGATGTCGCGCTGGCCGATGTGCATCGAGCCCTGGGCGTAGTTGATCAGGTGGTGGATCTGCCGCTCGAGGATGGGCTCGAAGTCCTCCTGCATCTGGCGTCCCGCCACCTCGGCGACGATAGCGATGGGCATCTTCGTGCCGGGCTCCACGTCCTGCAGGTCCTTGCCGAAGAGCTCGACCTTGCCGTCCTCGATCTCGTCCATCTCCTTCATGAGGGTGATCTCGACACCCGTGGTCCGTCCGCCGCCGGCCTCGAAGTAGATGTCCGCACCCCGGACGCGCTCGCCCTCGAACGCCG
>JAFDER010000641.1 GCA_019310245.1 Deltaproteobacteria bacterium | reverse complement strand
CCTTTTCCCCAAGGCGATACAGGAGGTTATGAGTTTCTCCTTCGGCAACGAGAAGGCCGCTCTCCCCTAGCTTCTTCAGATCCTTTTGCAGCGACCGGCGGTTGACATCGGGGCAGAGCCGCTCGAAGTCCTTGATGGTCAGACTCCCGTGATCGAGCACGTGCAGCAGGGCCCTGGACTGGCGTTCGGATAGACCGTGCTGTCTGGCAATCACGTCTCTGCGGATCGCCCGCTCTCCGCGCTGCTTCACCTCGGTTAGCTGAGTGGACAGCCCTTCCACGAAGTAATCGAGCCACCCTGTCAGGTCCATGTCCCTTTCCCGAACGCTCTGGATCGCCCGATAGAATGCAGTCCGATCCCGGTCGTAGTATTCGCTGATGGTGAACAGCCGCTTGAAGTCGTATCCGGCGCGGTAGAGGCAAAGGGTCGAGAGCAGCCGTGACGTTCGGCCGTTGCCGTCCAGGAAGGGGTGGATGTGGACGAGATGGAACTGGGCGACGCCACCCACCAAGACAGGATGGGTTTCCTGCTCGCCGTTCAGCCATTCCACCAGGTGTGTCATCATGATCGGAACATCGTGTGCCGGGGGTGGCGTGTAGACGGTCTCGCCGGTGGCGGAGTTGACCAGGTAATTCTGGACCTTGCGATACTCGCCTGGATTTGCCGAACCGCCGCGCACGCCCTCCACCAATCGCGCGTGGATATCTCGGATCAACCTTTCGGTGATTGGCGAGCCTCTGTCCATGTACCCACTCACGAGATCAAAGGCCTGCCGGTAGTTCAAGAGTTCCCGAGCATCATCGGGATCGGCTTCGGGGACGTTCTCGCCAGCCCATAACCTCTCGGATTGCTCCAGAGTCAGCCGTGTGCCCTCGATGTGGGTTGTGTAATGCGCCTCCAGCACCAGCGCGCGCTCGCCCATCTCCCGAACCCAGTCTTCCGACAGCGTCGCTGCCTCCAGGAATCCACGCGCCCGCTCGATCCGCGTCAACACAGAAGTGATGCGGTTCGTGATTGTATACGTGGGATGGAGACCCCTGTTCATCATGCGAAGAGTCTATCCTGGGCCCGCAATGCGGGCAATCGCCGCCGGTTTTCTTGTTTCGGCTCGCGCTCAGGTTGTACGATGGTCCCGGATGTCCAGGGTCCTGACAGGGCTCGTGCTCCTGAGCTTGGTTCTGTCTCCCGCTGCCGCGGCGGCGCAGGACGGCGACGAGTACGAGACCGTGGTGACGGCAAAGGGCATTGCCGAGGATCCGTTCCTCTCCGGCAGGTCCGTGGACACCATGGACGAGGACGAGATCGAGGAGAGTCCGGGCAAGAGCCTGCCCGAGGTCCTCGAGGAATCGCCGGGCGTATTCGTCCAGCACACGAGCTACGGTGGGGGCTCTCCCATCCTGCGCGGCCTGATCGGGCCGCAGGTGCTCATCCTCATTGACGGCGTCCGGTTCTCCAACTCGGTCTACCGCACCGGCCCGGTCCAGTACCTCAACCTCATCGACCAGTTTTCCCTCGACCGGCTCGAGATCCTGCGCGGACCGGGGTCCGTGCTCCACGGCTCGGACGCCATGGGCGGCGTGATCCAGGCCTTCACCCTCGAGGCGCCGGACCTGAGGCTCTCCTCGAGTCCCTGGGGCGGCGGCGACCTGCTGACGCGCTACATCTCCGCCTGCACGGGCATCGTGGGCCACGCGCACGCGGGCGCCGGCGCGGGAGGCCTGGGCGTCGTGGCCGGCGCCACGCTCAAGGGCTTCGGGAACCTGACGCCCGGAGGTGGCGGCGCGCAGATCCACTCCGGCTACGATGCCTGGTCCGCCATGGGCAACGTGACGTACCGTTTCTCCAGGGGCTTCCTCTCGGGCTGGTCGCTCAAGGCGGTCTACCTCGTGTCCGGGATCGAGGACGCCGGCCGGACGGACAAGCTCCACGACAAGAGGTCACTCTCGATCTACGACAACGTGGATCACCTCCTGTACGGCCGCCTGCACATGCTCCTCTCGCCCATCCGCACGAGCGGCGACCTCACGGTCTCGTTCCAGCACTTCTTCGAGCGCAAGGACACGGTGCGCGTGGGCTCGGACCACACGCTGTGGCTCGGCGCCACGCGTGACGGCGTCACGGCCCGCAC
>JAFDER010000640.1 GCA_019310245.1 Deltaproteobacteria bacterium | reverse complement strand
GGGTACACCGACCTCATGGAGGAGGCCTACGGCTCCGATCCCCTGGACGACACGGACAGCCCGGGCGCGTACGGGGACTTCGTCTTCCTCGTGCCGTACAACGAAGCGCCCGACCCCACGCTGGACACGCTCGTCTTCTCCACGAACCTGCAGATGGCGGACGTCTACTTCCTCATCGACGGGACCCCCTCGCTCTACGACGAGATCGCCACGCTGGTCTCCGAGCTGACCACCACGGTGATCCCGGGCATCCAGGGCGAGATCGCGGACTCCTGGTTCGGCGTGGGCGCGTTCCAGGACTGCGCATCAACGAGCTGCGCGAACAACCTGGCCGTGATCCAGATGATCACGAGCGACTCGACGGCCGTGAGCACGGCGCTGGGCGGGCTGACGAGCGGGCTGTGCGGAGGGCGCGAGCCCTACCGGGCGGCCCTCTACGCCACGGCGAGCGGCGACCTCGCGCCCTTCTCGGCCTGGCCCGGCGTGCATCCCACGACCTGGACCTGCACTCCTCCCGGCTCTGTGGGCTGGCCCTGCTTCCGGCCGAGGGCGGTGCCCATCATCGTGCACCTGGGCGACGAGGACTTCGACAGCGGGGCCACGGGCTGCAGCCCGACCATCACCCACACGCAGGCCGTCGACGCCATCAACGCCATCGAGGGCAAGTACATCGGCATCAACGCCGGAACGGGCAGCGGCGGCTCCCACGACGACATGGTCGCCACGGCCACGGACACGGGCTCGGTGGACTCGTCGGGCTCGCCTCTCGTCTACGACACGTCGAGCACGACCACGCTCGGCACCCAGATCGTGGACGCCGTGAACCAGCTGGCCACGGCCGTGCCCATCCGCGTGGACGCCATCGCCCACGACGATCCGAGCGACATGACCGACGCGGTGGCAACGTTCATCGACCGCATCGAGACCAACACCTCAGGCGCGTCCATCTGGGACCCGATCATGGAGGAGATGCGCCTCTGCACCCCGGCCTCCACCATCCCCCTGCGCTTCGGCGCCACCATCGAGGTCATCGGCGACGAGCACACCCCGCTCGACGAGCGCACCATCTACTTCATCGTGCCCCCCGAGATCCCCGGCGGCTGATCCGCACGCCGGCCCCGAATTCGACTCCCTGCAGACCTGGTGCTAAGCTACAGCGCACCAGCTCAAGTGGAGGGACACATGAAGCCAACAAGAACATACCTTTCGTTCATCCTCGCGATGCTTCTCGCCGGCTGCGGCAGCCCGCTCAAGGTCGCGGGCGACGCGCACGATGACGGCGTGGACGCGCAGTCCGACGTCGTCGAGGACGCTGTACCGGACGGGACGGACGACACCGTCGACGACCCGATCCCCGACGCGCCCGAGGATCCCGTGCCCGACGGCTCCGAGGACCTGGACACGGACGGCGACACGATCCTGGACGTGGACGAGGGACGCTGGGACCCGGACGGGCCCACCGACACGGACGGCGACGGCACACCCGACTTCGAGGACACGGACTCGGACGGTGACACGATCCTCGACGCGGACGAGGCGGGAGACACGGATCTGTCCACGGCCCCGGACGATTGCGACGACGACGGGCTGCCCAACTTCCGCGACCTGGACTCCGACGGCGACGGGCTGACCGACGAGCGCGAGGACGAGATCGGCACGGACCCGTGCGACGAGGACTCCGACGGCGACGGGTACACGGACCTCATGGAAGAGGCCTACGGCTCCGACCCCCTGGACGACACGGACAGCCCCGGCACGTACGGCGACTTCGTCTTCCTCGTGCCGTACAACGACGCGCCCGATCCCACGCTGGACACGCTCGTCTTCTCCACGAACCTCAAGGTGGCCGACGTCTACTTCCTCCTGGATCAGACGGGCTCGATGGCTGCGGTGATCGATGCGCTGCGCACGAGCCTCACGACAACGGTCATCCCGGGCATCCGCGCCGAGATCGCGGACGCCTGGTTCGGACTGGCCGCATTCCAGGACTGCGGTGGAGGAGGCGGCTGCCCCAACAAGATGGCCATGCTGCAGGCCATGACGGGCACCACGTCCGACGTGGTCTCGGCGCTGGGCACCATGACCTCCTACTGCGGAGGCCGGGAGCCCTACCCCCAGATCCTGTACGCCTCGGCCTCGGGCGACGTGGCGGCCTACTCGAGTTGGACGGGCGTACACCCCACGTCCTGGACGTGCACGCCGCCCGGCTCCATCGGCTGGCCCTGCTTCAGGCCCGAGGCCGTGCCCATCTTCATCCAGATCGGCGACGAGCAGTGGGACAACGCCATCGACATGTGCACCCCCGCCGGCAGCCACTCGCAGGCCATCGACGCCATCAACGCGATCGAGGGCAAGTACATCGGCGTGAACACGGGCGCCGACCCGACCTGGTCCTCGTACGACGACATGGTGATCGTGGCCACGGGTACGGGCTCGGTGGACTCGACCACGGGCGACCCGCTCGTCTTCGACATCTCCTCGGACGTGACCACGCTGGGCACGCAGGTCGTGGACGCGGTGAGCTCCGTGGCCACGGCCGTGGCGATCCGCGTCGACGCCATCGCACACGACGACCCGAGCGACATGACCGACGCGGTGGCCACGTTCATCGACCGCATCGAGACCAACACCTCGGGCGCGTCCATCTGGGATCCGATCATGGAGGAGATGCGCACCTGCACGTCGGGCCTATCGGTCGGCACGCCGGGCACGGATCCCACGGTCGACTACTTCACGCTGGTCGACCCCGGCGTGTCCGTGTGCTTCGACATCATCCCCGAGCGCAACACCACGATCCCGGCCTCCACCATCCCCCTGCTCTTCGCCGCCACCATCGAGGTCATCGGCGACGAGCACACCCCGCTCGACGAGCGCACCATCTACTTCATCATCCCCCCCGAGATCCCCGGCGGCTAGTACTCCAAATGTAGGTCGAATAAAGCACCTCCCGATCACCTCGTCGCCCCCCTCCCCGAACCACGTGCTCGAATCGCCTGGGGACCAGCCGCCGATCAGCGACACGATCCTGTACTGGCCCGAGAGGACGCGGCCCAGCAGGTCGTCGTCCCTGTCCACCAGCTACATACTATCCAGGAGACACAACCCCATGTGTTG
>JAFDER010000639.1 GCA_019310245.1 Deltaproteobacteria bacterium | reverse complement strand
GCCACGCCGAGCTCCGCGAGCTCGCCGAGCTTCGTCACGCCCTCGAGGATCTGGGCCTAGTCAGTGCTCTTGAGTAGATCGGTCGCCGCCTTGGCCTCGGCCGAGAGCTTGGGTGCCTTGGTCTTCTTCTTCTTCTTCGGGGCGTAGGCCACACTGCTCACGGTCAGGACAAGGAACACGGCCGTGAAGGCTCCAACAATCATCCGCCGCATGGTCTCCTCCGGATTGCTCACAATGATTTGACTGTTTCTCCCGGCCTGGGCTTGGGCTCCAGCCGGCGCCCTCACTGTTTATTAGATTCGAGACATAATTTCAACCTCGGGCGGACCCATCGTTCCGAAACGGGTCGCTTCGCATGCAAATCCGGGGAGTTACTTGACTGGCGTGGCCTTGAGGGCGGCCTTACCCTCCTTGACGTAGACGCGGAAATCCACGCGCGAGCACTTCGTTCTCTCCATGATGGCGTCCTCCTGCTTCTTCAGCGTGGCCCGGAAGCGCTCGAAGGTCAGCCCGTCGGTGGACTCGCCGCATGCGGTCTTGAGGTCGAAAAAGTCCTTGTAAATCGCCTTGTAGCGTGCCTCGGGGTCCTCGGACGCCTTTGGGGGAGGAGGCTTGCCGGGAGCGCCCATGGGGAGAGGAGGTCTGCCGACGGCTGCCTTGGGTGGAGGAGGCTTGACGGCCTCGACGGGGGCCTCGTCGTCCGGAACCGAGGGAACCGATGGCTGCGACGGCTTCGACCCCGCCATGGGCGGAGGAGCGGCAACGTCGTCGACGCTGATCTGCTCCGGGATCTCGAACTGGGGTTTCGAGAGCCGCGGCTTCGAGTCCTTCGTGCCCAGGATCTTGCTCACCGAGGGAGCGTCGGCGGTGGCCTTGGAGACGAGCACCTCCACGGCGCCGTCGATGGCCCGGTTGACCGCATCGGCGATCTTCCTGTACTTGCCGCGGAACACGTAGATGTTCAGCCTCTCGCCCTCGCGGGAGGCCATGTTCTCGACCTCGCGCAGGAACTTGCTCTTGGGGCGATCGCCCTCGAAGAAGACGATGAGGAAACCGAGTACGCTGAGCAGGAGCGCCGCCGCGCCGATGATGGCCAGGGTCGCCTTCTCCCCGGCGAGCTCTGCCTTGCGCTCGGGCGCGAGGACGAACTCCCTGAGGCTGATGCCCGGCGGCACGGTGCGCACGATGACCACGCCGGCCTGCCCGTGACGGGCCTCGCCGACGAACTTGATCGCCGTGACGTAGAACCTGAGCTTGCCGGACTCGGGCACGTCGCCGCCACCCTCGCAAAGGAGCAGGCCGCTCCTTCCCTTCGTGAGGAAGGCCTTGTCCTTGAACACCATATCGCCGAGACATCTGTTCAGATCGTTGTCGCTCGGGTACGCGGGCTT
This sequence comes from Deltaproteobacteria bacterium, assembly GCA_019310245.1. Taxonomy (GTDB): domain Bacteria; phylum Myxococcota_A; class Polyangia; order DRWM01; family DRWM01; genus JAFDER01. The sequence goes on along the minus strand of JAFDER010000639.1, from coordinate 742 downwards.
CTCCTCGGTGGCCTCCTCGGCGGCCTTGTCGTCCGGCCGGGCCGCGGCCGGGCTCTCGGGAGGCAGGACCGACTCGGTCACGAGGCTGTCGACGAAGATCGCGGCCTGGGCCTTCGTCGCCAGGCTCAGGAGCGTGGCCAGATCCTTGGCCATCCTCTTGCCGTGCACCACGGCGCCCTGGTAGGTGCCCTGATGGATGATGGGGCGGGCAGCCATCCGGTAGGGTTTGCCGTCGCGGATCCAGGTGTCGTCCCGCAGGTACCCGCGGATGGCCGAATCCACCAGTGGAAAGCCGTGCAGGCTGTAGCCGCTGGATCGCTCGTTCTCACCGATCTGGGCCACCACCTTGCCCTTGCGATCCACGACGAAGAGGATGTCCGCCGACATGGGGCCGAGCTTCTCGTTGACCTTGCGCAGGGATGCAAGCAAGGCATCCTGCTCCTCGCCCGTGAACTTCTCGTCCTTCTTGAAGCGGTTGGCCATGGCGAGGTACTTGCGCACGTCCTCGTTGACCGCGAACACGATCGTCGTGTCGATCCGCGCCCGGGCCTCCATCTTCAGGACGGCCTCGAGCTGGACGCGGTCCTTCTGGAGGATGGACCTCGTGTTCTCCAGCCGGGATTCGTTCACCGAGATGGGGACGAGGAGGATGATCACGGCAAGCGCCGCGATGACGAGCACGAGAAGGAAGTTCCAGAACTTGGATGCAAACATCAGAGAACCTGTTCCATATTGTCCGTGT
>JAFDER010000017.1 GCA_019310245.1 Deltaproteobacteria bacterium | reverse complement strand
TGCACCTCGTCGATGACGACCCAGTCGTGGGAGATGAATGACTCGAGCAGCGATGGGTTCCGGTGCAGCTCCAGGTAGTGGTCCGAACGGAGCAGATCGATCGTGTCGAAGCGGTCCCCGTTCGCGTGGCGGATCAGGAAGCTCTTACCCGTGCCGCGTGGACCGAAGAGGAAGTGAGAGCGCCGTGTCAGGAGTTCGATCGGATCAATCCAGCGTTTCATCGATGACTCTCGCCTGTTTCGCGTATTATCTGGATAATACGCGACAGTTCCGCTGATTGTCAACCAGTCATCCCTGCCAGAATCCGCGCCGCTACCTCGTGGGCGTCGGCCTTCCTGCCGACCCTCTTGCCCTCGCCCCGGCAAGGCCTCCGCCTCAGGCCGAGCTCGACTACGGCGGCTGACGGAACCCCTCGCACGCTCTCCCCCCCCGAGCCGGTGCCGGGGTGTGCCCTCGAGTGGGATGACTCGCAACATCGCCGGATTTTCAGATCAGTGGGTGGATTCGTCGAGACCCACGGCGTCCAGCTTGAAGACGGCGACCACGGGCATGTGATCCGACCGCCCCTCCTCCAGCACCCAGGCGTCGAGCGGCTCGAGGCTCTCGTCGTACATGATGTGGTCGAGCCGGGAGTCGATCTCCCCCACGCTCGTCATCCAGTGCCACGTCTTCTGCTTCGGGTGGTACTCGGGAAGGACGCTCGTGAAGCCCTTCGCGTCGAGGAAGGACGAGGCCTTGCCTCCCTCCCTCTCGTTGAAGTCCCCGGCGATGAGGGTCGGCAGGTCGGGATCAAGATGCTCGTAGAACGACGAGATCTCCTCGAGCCTCACGGCAGGCGTCGAGAAGTAGCCGCTCACGACGCTCCCGCTCTCGCTGACCGGTGGATGGAGATGGACGTTCATGACCTGGATCTGCCCGATGTCGGAGTCAACGTTCACGATGAGCGCCGGGAACCAGCCGGACGGCGAATCCACGTAGCTCTTCTCCTCGAACGGCTCCCGCGACAGGACGGCCAGCCCGCCGGCGCCGCAGCAGTGGCGGAAGCTCATGTGCGGGTACTGCGCGTCGAGCTTCTCGCGCAGGGCCTCCTCCCACTCGGGGGTTGTCTCCTGCAGCAGAACGATGTCCGCATCACCGGAACGGATCGCCTCGATGGCGCTCTCGTCGCCGGCAATCCCGAAGTTCACGTTGTAGGTCATCACCCGAACGAGGCAGGCATCCGGATCCGGCTCGACCGGCAGGCGGCGGGGGCCGGAGCAGGAGGCGAGGACGAGCAATGCGAGGACGACAGCCGTTCTGCCCATGAATGTACTACACTCGATCTTGCCGTCTTGTTCCACGTCTCTTGGACGCCTCCGTCCAGCTGGATATTTGCCGTCTGGAATCGAACCGGTCCCTGCGTGTTTACTTTCGAGATGAAGGTCAAGCTGATCCTGCCCGCGCTGACCGAGGCAGTGAGCCCTTACTACCGGCCCATCAAGTACTCCCTGTTTCCCCCGCTCGGGCTGGCCACGCTGGCGGGCTACCTGCGTGACGGCGACGAGGTCGTCATCCAGGACGAGCACGTGGAACCCATCACCCTGGACGACGAGCCGGACCTCGTGGTGATCCAGGCCTACGTGACCTCCGCCTACCGTGCGTACGGGCTGGCGGACCACTACCGCGCCAGGGGGGCGCACGTGGCGCTCGGCGGCCTGCACGTGACGGCGCTGCCCGGGGAGGCGGCGCGGCACGCGGACACGATCTTCCTCGGGCCGGGCGAGGACACCTGGCCCAGGTTCCTCGAGGACTTCCGGGCGAGGAGGCCCGGCAAGGTGTACCGGTCGACGGACAGGACGCTCGTGGGGATGCCCGCGATCCGCAGGGATCTCATCAAGCGTCACCTCTATCTCGTCCCGAACTCGATCGTGGCCTCGCGCGGCTGCCCCCATCACTGCGACTTCTGCTACAAGGACGCCTTCTTCGAGGGCGGGAGGTCCTTCTACACGCAGCCCGTGGACGACGTGCTCGAGGAGATCGACCGGCTGCCGGGCAGGCACCTGTTCTTCCTTGACGATCATCTCCTCGCGAACGCGCGGTTCGCCGAGGCTCTCTTCAGCGGGATGCGCGGCATGGGCCGCCTTTGGCAGGCCGCGGCCACGGTGCAGAGCGTTCTCAGGCCCGGGCTGCTCGAGCGGGCCGTCGAGAGCGGCGCCAGGAGCCTGTTCATCGGGTTCGAGACGCTGAGCAGCGAGAGCCTGCGCTCGCAGCACAAGATCCACAACGTGGGCACGGACTACGATGCCGCGGTGAGAAGGCTTCACGATCACGGGGTCATGATCAACGCCAGCTTCGTCTTCGGCATGGACCACGACGACGAGTCCATGATCGAGCGGACCGTGGAGTGGGCCGTGCAGAGCGGGATCGAGACCGCCACCTTCCACATCCTGACCCCCTACCCGGGCACCGCGCTGTTTGCGAGGCTGCGGGCCGAGGGCCGGATCCTCACCACGGACTGGAACCGGTACGACACCCGGCACGTGGTCTACGAGCCGGCGCGCATGGGAGCCGAGGCGCTCGAGCGGGGCTACTGGCGGGCGTACGAGAGCTTCTACTCGTGGGGATCCATCCTCAGGGGCGCCCTCGTGAAGCAGGGGTGGACGCGAAGGCTCCGGCACCTTGCCTACACGGGAGCGTGGAAGAAGCTCGAGACCTTCTGGGACGTGGTCATCAAGGCGGGCAGGGTCTCGAACATGCTTCCCCTTCTCGAGGTCGTTCTCGATGGAGCGGGTGCCGGGATCGAGGCGCTGCACGGGGCCCGGCGCGTGGGAAAAGCGCTCATGCCTCCGGGCCGAAGCGCACGCCAGGCGCTCCAATACCTTTCTTGACGCGATCTGGTAATAGGAATAGAACGACGGGAACCTCAGAGGCGCGGATCGTGGGCAAGCCCGTCTACCAGAAGGTCCGCGGGATGCACGACATCCTGCCGGATGCGTCGCACCGCTGGGAGGCCGTCGAGGCGGCCTACCGCGAGGTGGTTGGTTTGTACAATTACAGGGAGATCCGCAATCCACTCCTCGAGGACACGGGCCTGTTCCAGCGCTCGATCGGGGACGACACGGACATCGTGGGCAAGGAGATGTACTCCTTCACCGATGCCGGAGGCGACGAGCTGACGCTGAGGCCCGAGGGAACGGCCGGGGTGGTCAGGGCCTACGTGGAGCACTCCATTGCCGCCGTCGAGGCGGTCACGAAGTGCTACTACATCGGTCCCATGTTCCGCAGGGAGAGGCCTCAGAAGGGCCGGTACCGCCAGTTCCATCAGGCCGGCGCCGAGATCTTCGGTGCTCCGCCTCCCGTGGTGGACGCCGAGCAAGTCGTGATGCTCGCCGAGTTTCTCGACAGGATCGGTCTTGGAGGTGCCGTGGTGCTCTTCAACCACCTGGGCAGCGGCGAGACCCGGCGGCGCTACAGGCAGCTCCTGTCGGAGCACTACGGGGCGCGAAGGTCGGAGCTGTGCACCGACTGCGTGAGGAGGCTGGAGACGAATCCGCTGAGGCTCCTGGACTGCAAGGTGGAATCCTGCGCGAAGATGAAGGGCGATGCGCCGAAGATGCGCGAGATCCTGGACGGGGCCGACCTGTCCCTGCTGGAGCGGTTCCGCTCCCTCCTGCACGCCGCGGGCGTCGAGGCGCGCGAGGACGACCGGCTCGTGCGGGGACTCGACTATTACACGGGAATCGTCTATGAGGTGGAGGTCGAGGCGGAGAGAGGGTCCGTGGTGGTGGCGGGCGGTGGCCGGTACGACGATCTCGTCGCCGGCCTCGGCGGTTCCGAGACGCCGGCGGCCGGTTTCGCGATCGGCCTCGAGCGCGTGCTGGACTGCCTGCCGGAGAGCCCTCCCGCGAGCGTGGACCTGTTCGTGCTCGTGCCGTCTCCCGAGGCCGAGGCCACGGCAGCGAGTCTGCTGCTCGAAGCCCGGCGAGCGGGGCTCAGGGCCGATCTAGACCCCAGGGCGGGAAGCATGAAGGCGCAGATGAAGAGGGCAAACAAGCTCGGATCGGCATACGTGCTCATCCTCGGGCAGAAGGAGCTCGAGGCGGGCACGGTGGCCGTCAAGGACATGCGGGAAGGCGGCCAGGTGGACGTCGATGTCGCCGCCGCCGTGAAGCACGTGCTCGAGAGGCTGGGCAGGTGAGCATTCGCATCCCAGCCCTTCTCGTGTGCGCTGCGGTCCTGCTCGCTCCGGTGCGCGCCGCGGCCGGCGGTGCGGGCGACATCACCAGCACCGACCCCTCCCTCACCGCGGTTCCCGAGAGCGTGGCCATCGAGGACGCGTACGAGAAGAAGCTCGTCCTGCCCCTGGGACCCCTGTTCATCGAGCGCGGGCCCACGGTCGACCGCTCCATCTTCTTCCCGCTTCTCTTCCACCAGAAGAAGAAGGGTTCGAGCCCCTCCACGTTCCTCGGCATCGCGCCCATCTACTGGTACTACCGCGGCGCCGAGGACGGCGGGACGCGTGCCGACGTGGTGTTCCCCTTCTGGTGGTACTTCGCCAAGGGCGATCGCCAGAGCGCCGTGGTGCCCCCGTTCTACTACGAGAAGTGGCAGGGCGACGGCGCGTTCAGGACCGGGCTGGCTCCTCTGTTCTTCGCCCAGCGCACGCCGAAGCTGGACTACACCGTGGTCCCGCCCCTCGTGTGGCATTTCGAGACGCCCAAGCACAAGTTCGTCCTGGTGCCGCCGTTCTTCTACAACCGGAAGGGAACGGACGTGGACATGGGCGTCCCGCCGCTGTTCTTCAACGGCTGGAACGACAAGAAGGGACACTTCGTCCTGTTCCCGCTCGTCTGGCACTTCGAGAACTACGTCAGGGAGCGGTCCGACACCGTGGTCGGCCCCGTCTGGTTCGGCAGGAGAGGCGACTCCTGGAGCTTCTTCCTCGCCCCGCTCATCTTCTTCCGTGGCGGGAAGAAGGGGCCCGGTCTGGACATCTTCCCGCTGGTGCACTGGGACACGCTCGACGGCGGCAGCAGGGTGGTCACCCCCCTGGCCTGGTACTGGGCGAACGAGAAGGCGAAGGTCAAGGGCGGCGGCGGGCTCCTGTATCACCGCTACCGCAGGGACGACTTCCTCTTCCAGACGTTCGCGCCGCTGTACTTCGGGTGGCAGCACGACAACATGATGGAGAAGAGCCACCTCATCGTGCCCGTGGGCTACTTCAACTCGAGCCCCATCGAGAGGAACATGACCATCCTCGGCCTGTTCTGGGACTTCCACAGGTACGACGAGCACCGCACCACCGTGTTCCTGCCCCTGTTCGCACACAGCAAGGACCTGTACAGGGAGAACCACACCACCTGGGTCTTCCCCACGTTCCAGTACACGCGCAAGGAAAAAGAGTGGCAGTTCAACATGCACCCGCTCGCGTACTTCAAGGGCGGGGCATCCAAGACGCACCAGGTGATCTTCCCGCTGTGGTGGCGCTTCACCACGCCGAAGAAGATCCACCAGGTCGCCTTCCCCCTGTGGTGGGACTTCCAGAACCTCGGCAAGCAGACCCGCGGCACGAGCTTCTTTCCGCTGTTCTGGAGGTTCGAGAAGACCGGAGGCGACCACACGGTCGTGTTGAATTCCTATCACTTCAAGAGCAGCGACGACAAGAAGACCTACAGGTACGTCTTCTTCCCGCTGTTCGGGTTCGGCAAGGACGAGGACAAGCAAGAGAAGTACTGGAAGGTGCTTCTCGGGCTCGTGGGTTGGCGCAGCAACAAGTTCAAGGACACGCTCTACCTTCTGTGGCTGCCGCTGAAGGTCAAGGATCACGCGCCCACTCCCGAGCCCGGCCCCGAAGCAGGCTGAGGTAGATGAGCTCCAGGCCCTCTCTCGAGGACGCCCGCGAGTTGGCCAGGTCCCGCTTCCGCGTGCAGGACCTGTTCCCGGAGCAGGAGAACGTGCTCTGCTCCATTCTCGACGGGCGCGACACGCTGGCGGTTTTGCCCACCGGTGCGGGCAAGAGCCTGTGCTACCAGGTGCCGGCCTATCTCGCCGACCGCCCCACGGTCACGGTCTCTCCGCTGATCGCGCTCATGCGCGATCAGGAGAGGTCACTCATGAGCGTGGGCGCTCCGGTGGTCCGCATCGACTCGACGCTGCGCGTGACCGAGAGGCGCGCGGCCGTGGCCCGGGTGGCGGCCGGAGGCCCTCTCGTCGTGCTCACCACGCCCGAGACGCTCGAGAGGGCGGATCTGCTGCAGGCCCTTTCGACCTCGGGCGTCTCGCTCCTGTGCATCGACGAGGCGCACTGCATCTCCGAGTGGGGCCACGACTTCAGGCCGTCCTACCTCAGGCTCGGCGCGGCCCGCGAGACGCTCGGCAACCCCGTGGCTCTCGCCCTGACGGCAACCGCCACGCCCCGGGTCCGCGACCACATCGTCATGTCGCTCAGGCTCGACGACCCGAACGTGGTCAACGCGCCTCCGCACAGGCCCAACCTGCGCCTCGAGGTCGAGCACGTTCCCGGCGACACCAAGCTCGACATGGCGGGCCACATTCTCCGCCGCCTCACCCGCCCGGGCATCGTCTACTGCGCCACGACCGTATCGGTGGACCAGATCTACATCGCGCTGCGCAAGGCGAAGATCCCGGCGACGCACTACCATGGCAAGATGCGCGCCGCCGAGCGGGAGGCGAACCAGAAATCCTACATGCATCCCCGCCGCCGCCGCGTCATGGTGGCCACCAGCGCGTTCGGCATGGGCATCGACAAGCCGAACATCCGCTACATCGCCCACTACCAGCTTCCCGGCAGCCTGGAGCAGTACGTCCAGGAGGCGGGCAGGGCGGGCAGGGACGGCAGGCCCTCGCAGTGCGTCCTTCTCTACGACCCCGAGGACATGAAGATCCAGGAGCACCTCATGGCGCGCTCCAGGCCCTCGACGCGCCAGCTCCAGCAGGTCTTCGCAGCCCTGACGGCGTGGATCCTCGACGAGAGGCCCGTGAATGCCAAGGACCTCGCGCTCTCGGCCCAGGTCCAGCAGGTCACGGCGCGCGCCGGCCTGACGGCCCTCGAGGAGATGGGCGTGGTCCAGCGCGAGAAGGGTGGAGCTTACTCCTCGCGCGTCACCGCCGAGGTCTTCGCTTCCTCCGCGGGAGACCTCATCGACCGGTACAAGGAGCTGAGGATGGGCGACGAGCGTCGCCTGCGCACCGTGTCGATCTACGCGGACCACACGGGCTGCCGCTCCGCCTTCCTGCGCGCCTACTTCGGCGAGGAGGATCCTCCCGAGTGCGGCATCTGTGACGTGTGCGCCCCGAGGCCTCGCACGATCAAGCTGGCCGTCACCGTGGCCCGGAAGCCGAAGCACAAGCAGCAGAAGAAGAAGAAGGGCAAGCGCCGGCGCCGCCGCAAGAAGAAGGGCGCTCAGGCCGCAGCCCAGAGCGCCGCTGCCCAGCCCCAGACCACGGCCGCCCAGCCCCAGACCACGCCCGACGGCGAACCCAAGAAGAAGAAGCGCCGCCGCCGCCGCCGTCGTCGTCGCCGCAAGAACAAGCCGGCGTCCGATCAGGGTGAGGCCTCGAAGTCCGCCGGTGGCCCTGACGTATCCCGTGGCCCTGAGCTTGTCGAAGGGCCAGCGGCCGCGGACGCGCCGGTCGGAGGAGGCTCCGAGCCGAAGCCCTGAGCCCGTGGATGGCTACGGGATGTACTCGAGCTCCAGCCCCGGGGATGCCGGGGCGTTCCAGCCGCATCCCCCGCCTCCCGTGATGTCCACGACCTGGTCGCCGGACGATCGCGTGGCAGCGCCGGCAGGAGCGGCGCCATGAAGCCCCCAGGTGGTGGAGCTGCTCACCCGGAAGGGCGTGCCGGTGAGGTCGAGGTTTCCGAGACCGCGCGCGGAGGAGGACCCCCAGCAGTCCTCGGCCATGGCGTAGGGCACGGTGAGCCAGTTGAGGGTAGTGCCCATGACGCAGCTGCCCGTGCTCGTGGAGAACGTGAAGTCGCCTATTCCCACCAGCGAGGTGGCCGGGTCGAGCCGCACGCGGGAAAACGTGGTCCGCACGTCGGTGCCCCAGGACCCCATGGTGCCGCCGCACGTGTGCTGGCTGAAGTTGTATGACGGACCCGTCATCGCGAGCTGGAGGTACTCGGTGGGCGTGCCGGCCATGTCGTGGCACCAGGCGTTCCACGGCTTCGTGGAATCGGCCCCCCAGTGGAGCGTGTACGGGCCGTCGGTGGTGGTGAGCGGGACGATCTGGGCGCAGGTCTCGGGCAGGACGCAGGATCCGGTGATGCACAGCTCCCCGGTGGAGCAGGCCGTGCCGCACGCGCTGCAGTTGAGCGGGTCGGTCTGCAGGTCCATGCACCCGTCCATGAAGTCCGTGGAGCAGGACGTGTAGTCCGTGTCGCAGACGATGGAGCATGTGCCCGCGGTGCAGTCGGGGCTCGAGAATACGCCCGTCTCGCACAGGGCGCCGCAGGCGCCGCAGTTGGCCAGATCGGTTGCCTCCACGTCGATCTCGCACCCGTCGCTCGAATCCCTGTTGCAGTCCCTGAAGGTGCCGGTGCACACGATGTCGCAGGCGCCCGAGACGCACACGCCGGTGGCGTTCGTGGGGCTCGGGCAGGCGGCGTCGCACGCGCCGCAGTGATCGGGGTCGGCGTCCAGATCCCTGCACGATCCGCTGCAGTCCGTCAGGTCCGTGGAGCAGAACGTCTCGCAGGAGCCGGTGTCGCACACCTCGCCGTCTGTGCAGACGTTGTCGCAGGCGCCGCAGTGCAGCGGGTTCGTGTCCGTATCCACGCAGGCGTCGCCGCACACGGTGGGCGTGGAGCCTCCGCAGGAGTCGCCGCAGGAGCCGTCGCTGCACACCGCGCTGCCGGTGCAGGCGTTGTCGCAGGCGCCGCAGTGCAGGCGGTTCGTGTCCGTATCCACGCAGGCGTCGCCGCAGCGCGTGGGCGTCGAGCCCCCGCACGAGAGCGTGCAGGCGCCTCCGGAGCAGATCTCGCCGGCCGCGCAAACGTTGTCGCACACGCCGCAGTGAAGCGGGTTCCTGTTCAGGTCGACGCAGGCGTCGCCGCACAGGGTGTCGGTCGTGCCGCCGCACACTAGCTCGCAGGAGCCGTCCACGCAGACCTCGCCGGCCGGGCAGGCGTTGTCACAGGCGCCGCAGTGAGACAGGTTCGTCTCGGTGTTCACGCAGTCGCCGCCGCACAGCGTCAGCCCCGAGCGACAGACCACCGTGCACACGCCCTCGACACAGGTCTCGCCCAGGCCGCAGGTCGTCTCGCAGTCGCCGCAGTGAAACGGGTTCGTCAGGTAGTTCGTGCACACGTCCTCGCACATCTCGTAGCCTTCGAGGCAGCCTCCGCTGTCGCTGCAGGCCGCGGTTGCCAGGGCCGTGGCGGCAAAGATGACAAATAGTACTCGTTTCATGAGTTCCTCCCGTCGTATCTTGTACGCACTGGTGGACTTGATGTTACAAAAACCAGAGATTCTGTATGCAGTGTAATTAACTGAAAAAAGGTAGGCGCCTGTGACGGCTCAGTACTCGATGCCCTTGCGGGCCTGGATGCCCTGCAGGGCGTAGTAGTGCTTGACCTCGCGCATCTCCGTGACCAGATCGGCCCGGTCGATGATCTCCTGGGGCGCCCGGCGTCCCGTCAGGACGAGCTCGACGCCTTCGGGGCGGGCCAGCAGGAGCTCGAGCACGTCCTCGAGGGCGAGCAGGTCGAAGTGCAGGGCCACGTTGATCTCGTCGGCGATGACGACGTCGTAGCGCGTGCTCGTCATGCGGGTGCGCAGGTCCTCGAGGCCGAGGCGGGCCGACGCGATGTCGTCGCGCGACGGCGGCTCTCCCTGGCAGATGAGCTTGGGCGTGCCGTACTGTTCGATGTCGATGCGGCCACCCGAGAGATCCTCGAACGGAATGCGCGAGATGTCGAGCTCGGCGTAGTTCGTGCCCTTCATGAACTGGCCGATGAACACCCCGAGTCCCGACAGGGCGGCTCGCAGGGACAGGCCGAGCGCGGCCGTGGTCTTTCCCTTGCCGTCGCCGGTGTAGACCTGGACGAAGCCCCCATCAATCACTGACATCGTCCTCCTCCTCGAGAGGTTCCTTCACCCGCGTGATGCGAGTCGCGAGGCCTGTGGACGCGTCCACGTCGATGAGCACGCCCTGGAGCTCCACGTCGCCCTTACCCGGCATGTATCGCTGCGGCAGACCCGTACGGATCCCCTCGAGCACCGGCCTTGGGTCCATGCCGATGACCGAATTCGTCGCGCCCGTCATGCCGGCATCCGAGATGTAGGCCGTGCCCTGGGATGAGACCTTCTCGTCTGCCGTCTGAACGTGGGTGTGCGTGCCAAGGACGGCCGTGACCCGGCCGTCGAGGTAGTGGTACATGCCCTGCTTCTCGCCGGTGGCCTCGGCGTGGAAGTCGAGGATCCGGATGGACGCGTCGGCGAGCGGACCGTCCAGGATGGCGTTCGCGGCCGACACCGGGTCGTCCGCCGGATCCATGTACAGCTGCCCCACGAGGTTCAGCACACCGACCTTGACGCCCGAGGATGTCGTGAAGATCCCGTACCCCTTGCCCGGGGCCCGGGACCTGAAGTTGTGAGGCCTCAGGATGCGAGGCTCCTCGTCGAGCATGGGCGCGATCTCCGCGCGCCGGAACAGGTGGTTGCCCGTGGTGATGACCTCCACGCCGGCGCGAAACAGCTCTCTCGCGAGCTTCGGGGTGATCCCGAGCCCACCGGCCGCATTCTCGCCGTTCGCGATGACGAGGTCCACGCCATCCGAGGTGATCCCCGGCAGGAGGCTCTTGACGGCCAGGCGGCCGTCCTTGCCCACCACGTCCGCGATGAAGAGGATCCTCATTTCGCGTATTCTATCGCCCTGGTCTCGCGGATCACCGTCACCTTGATCTGACCCGGGTAGGTGAGATCTTTCTCGATCCTGCCCGCGATGTCGTTGGCAAGGACCATCGTGTCGTCGTCGCTGAGCTTCTCGCTCTGCACGAGGACGCGCACCTCGCGTCCGGCCTGGATCGCGTACGACTTTTCCACGCCGTTGAACGACGAGCAGAGCCTCTCGAGGTCCTCGAGCCTCTTGATGTAGGTCTCGAGGATCTCGCGGCGTGCTCCGGGGCGCGCTCCGCTGATCGCGTCCGCCGCCGCCACCAGGAATGCGAGGATGGAGCCGGGCTCCTCGTCCTCGTGGTGCGCCCCGATGGCGTTGACGAGCTCGGGGTTCTCTCCGTACTTCTTGGCGAGCTGGGCGCCGCTCACGGCGTGCGAGCCCTCCACCTCGTGGCTCACAGCCTTGCCGATGTCGTGAAGCAGCGCCGCGCGGCGGGCCTTCTTCACGCTCTGGCCCAGCTCTGCGGCCATGAGGCCGGCCAGAAACGCGGCCTCCACGGAGTGCTGGAGAACGTTCTGGGCATACGAGAATCGGTACTTCAGCTGCCCCACCAGCTTGACGAGCTCGGGGTCGAGCCGTCCGATGCCGAGCTCCAGCACGGCCTGCTCGCCGGCCTCGCGCACCGACTTCCAGACCTCGTCCTGGCTCTTGGCGACGATCTCCTCGATCCTGTGCGGGTGGATCCGGCCGTCGCTGATGAGCTTCTCCAGGGCTATCCGGGCCACCTGGCGTCGCACGGGATCGAATCCCGAGATGATGACCGTTTCCGGCGTGTCGTCCACGATGAAGTCCATGCCCGTGGCGGCCTCCAGGGCCCGGATGTTCCGGCCCTCGCGACCGATGATCCTGCCCTTCATCTCGTCGCCCGGCAGGTGGACCACGCTCACTGACCGCTCCTGGACGAACTCCGACGCGAAGCGCGAGATGGCAGTGGCGATGATCTTCTTCGCACGCTTCTCCGCGTCGCTCTTGGCGTCCTCCTCGATCTGCTTCGCTGACCGGGCAGCACCCCTCTTGGCTTCCTCGAGGATGGACGCCATCACCTGCTCGCGTCCCTGCTCCCGTGTCATGTCTGCGATCTGCTCGAGCTTCCTGGACTGCTGGTCGAAGAGCTCGTCGACCTCGTTTCTGCGCCGCTGGATCGCCTGATCACGCTTGTCTGTGGACGCCTGCCTCTTGGACAGCTCCACCTCCTTCGAGTTCACGAGGTCGTTCTTGCGGTCGACGTTCTCCTGACGCTTGTTCAGGCGCTCCTCGAGCGCGTTCAGCTCACTGCGATGAGCCTTGGTTTTCTTCTCGAATTCCTTTCTTTCGGTGGTCAGCAGCTCCTTGGCGTCCCGCACCGCCGCCCGTCTCGTCTTCTCGGCTTCCTCCTTCGCCTCGCGAGCGACCCTGTCGGCCTCTTGCTTGACCTTGCTGAGGGAGGATATCGCGCTCGTGCGCGCGAGGACGAAGACGGCCAGTGCTCCAAGGACCACTCCCACCACTCCTGAGACGAGTGGGAGTACAAAGTCCGGCATGGCGGCCTCCTATGTCAATCGCCGGGCCGGGTGTCCGATCTTGCTTTCCGGGCGGGATAGAGGAGTTGGATCCAGCTTGGAACCGGGGAGTTGCCGACTGGCGGGGCATCGACGCCGCGTTGTCGCTTCAACTGCTAATTCCCTGTTCTCTCCAGCTCTTCCGGTTGAGAAATTCGTTCAACGCCGGAGGCCAGCTGACCTCCGGGATTGATTTCCAAACTGCTGTGCCACGGACGCGGCGGTCCGATTGGAACTCCTTTTTCCCGCTCGAGAATCTATGTCGAACACCCGCTTCCGGCAGGTGATTACAGGGGAAATTTAGCCCCTTTGGGACGGGAGTGTCAAGCGCTATGCTCAGGTCGTGGGGCTTCACGGTCATGACGCCCGATGAGCGCGACGGCACGTGATCGCATGTTCACCCCTGGGAAGGGGGTCAGGCCCCGGTCGGGGTCCGACCCCCGAGCGCGAGCATCCGCTCGAGGGCTAACTGCGCGTTTTCACGCACTTCCTGATCGACCATGACGGTCTCGCCATCCGGCAGGCACGCGAGCGTGTCCCTGAGCCGTCTCAGCGTGATGCGGAACATGTTCGGGCACAGCGAGCGTGCGAGTGGCAGGATCGTCTTGTCCTCGTGCTCCATGTCCAGGCGGGTGACGAGGTTGATCTCGGTGCCGATGTAGATGGTGGCCCCGGCGGGGGCCTGCTCGGCCGCCTGGACGAGGTAGCGCGTGGATCCTGCCCCGTCCGCCAGCGCCACCACGTCCCTGTGGCACTCCGGATGCACGTACACGAGCGCCTCCGGGGACGCGTCCCGGGCCCTCTGGATGTGGTCGGGCCTGAACCACGTGTGCACGTGGCAGTGTCCGCGCCACAGGATGATCCTGGCGCGTCCGAGCTCTGCCGCGTCCAGGTTCCCGCCATTCTCCCAGGGATCCCACACCACCACCTCCCCGTCCGGGACGGACAGCGCGGCGGCGGTGTTCCAGCCCAGGTGCTCGTCCGGGACGAACAGCACGCACTCGCCTCGCTCCAGCGCCCACTCGAATGCTCTCGGTGCGTTCGAGCTGGTGCACACCGTCCCTCCTGCGGCACCGCACACGGCCTTCACCGAGGCGTCCGAGTTCATGTACGTGACCGGCGTCACGCTTCCCTTCCCCCTGACCTCCTCGATCGCCGCGATCGCCCGCTCAACCTGCACGGCGTCCGCGTAGTCGGCCAGGGGACACCCCGCGTTCATGTTCGGGTGGTAGACCTTCTGCTCGGGCCTGGCCACGATCGCGGCGGCCTCGGCCATGAACAGCACCCCGCAGAACACGATGTGCTCCACGTCCTCTCGCCTCGAGGCCTCCCTTGCCAGCTCGAACGAGTCTCCCCTGACGTCTCCGAGCCGGACGACCTCGGGCCGCTGGTAGTGGTGCGTGAGGATGAGGAGCTTCTCCCCCCACTTCTTCTTCAGGTCGAGGATCTCCTGCCTCAGGCTCTGTGCATCCTTCCCCGATCCCGGGGACCCCTCGCCGGTGGTGTCCATGACGCTATGAAAGTAATGTAACGTGAGTTATCGTCAAGGTCCGATCCGATTCGGGTCAATCGTCATGACGCGCAAGAACAGGATCCTCTTTGCCACCTCCGGGACGGCTCCGGGCTACCGCCGCGAGTCCCTGTACACGGATCACGTGGCGCGGGCGCTCGCACCCTGGTACGATCTCGACGTCCTGTGCCCCATGATCGGCAGGAGCGGGCACGTCATCGACTTCCACGGCGCGCGCCTGCTCAGGGTGCCTCTTCCCTCGGAGGGGGCCGAGGGGGCCGAGGCTCTTGCCCGGGCCATGCGGCGGCAGCTCTCGGACGGCCTCTACGACAGCGTGCACGTCAGGACGCCCGTGGAGGGAGAGGCCGCGCTCGCCCTTCACGAGCAGTTCGGCTACACCCTGATCTACGAGCCGTCCCCCCCGTCCCAGCTCATGGGCTTCCTCTCCGGTCACGGTACCCAGGCGGCGCTGCGTCGCCTTCACGAGGTGGAGCAATGCCTCGTGACCGCGAGCGACGTCCTGGTCGTGCACTCGGGCCGGGCGTTCGAGCGCGCGGCACACGCGCGCGGCTCGGAGGGGTCGATCGTGCGCGTGCCTCCGGGCGTGGACATGGACTGCTTCTGCCCCATGCCCGTGGCCTCGGAGGAGCCTCCCTTCGTGCTCATCCTCGACGAGCCCCACTCGGGGCTCGGCGATCTGCCGAACATCCGCTCCAGGGGGCTCGACGAGCCGTGGGGGCCGGAGCGCTGGAAGCCCGAGGCCCCTGCGGATCTGGCCCTCGCCCTGGCCGGCAGCGCCGCGTGCCTGGCCCTGCCTCCTCCCACCTGGTCCGCCTGGCTCGATGCCACCCCGTACGGGGTGCTCGAGGCCGCCGCCTGCTTGAAGCCCGTGATCGCTCCCCGGCTCCCCGACGTCATGGAGGTCCTGGGCGAGGGCAGCGAGCACCTGCTGTACGATCCTGCCGTGCCCGGCGAGGCCGTCCGGCTCGCCCACGCCGTTCTTGATCAGCCCCTGGCCTACGCTCCGCTCGTCGAGTCGATCGGCCAGCGGGTCAGGGCCGCCTTTCCCGCGACCATCCTCCGCTCCCGGCTCGTCTCGCTCTACGCCGGCATCGTCGAGGCCCACGCGGAGCCTCCCATCGTACCCGTGCCGGCGGCCGATTGACCCGCGCTCCGGGCCTGGGTACTGTCTCGGACGTGGCGCCCAGGAAGACGAAGGAGAGCGCGGCGAAGAGGTTCCTGGACCTCTGGCACGAGCTCAGGGAGGGGACCCCGAAGACCATTGTCGCCCTCTACGGCCCACGCGACGAGCGTGACCTGCCGCAGATTCAGTTCCTCCTCGACCACACCGTCTCGATCGTCAGGGAGCGCTTCTCTCAGGACCCTGCCGCCAAGTTCAACATCGACGTGTTCCACGGCGGCTCGGTGGACATCGAGCAGGCACTCAACGTCGCCAAAACCGCGCCCATGTTCGGGGACAGGCGGCTCGCCATGCTCCTGGATCTGCCCGAGCCGGACGAGCATGCCGCGGATATCCTCGTGCGCTACGTCAAGGACCCCGTGCCGCACACGAGCCTCGTGCTCGTCTTCGCCTCGGGCCGGATCTCCCGGCGCATCCACAACGCGTGCCGGCCGCTGGGGTGCCTCTACAAGGCCGAGAGCCTGAAGGAGCGGGATCTTCCGGGCTGGATCCAGGCGAGCTTCCGCGACCACGGGCTCGAGACCGCCCCCGGAGTGGCGCGCGCGGTTGGCGAGTACACCGGCGTGAACCTCCAGGCCATCGAGGACACCGTCGAGAAGCTGGCCATCTACACGGCCGGCGCCAAGCGCGTGGAGGTGGCGGACGTCGAGGAATGCGTTCTTGCCGTGCGCCAGAGCGTGATCTTCGATCTGCTCGACGCCCTGGGCGAGCGCAACCCCGGCCAGGCGCTGTCCATCCTGCACAGGCTCGCCGGCCAGCGCACCGACAGCCTGTTCATCAACGCGATGCTCTCCAAGCAGATCCGCAACCTCATCAAGATCCGCCATCACGGCAACCACCCTCCCGGCAGGGACGCGGTCGCGGCCGAGCTCGGCGTACATCCGTTCTTTGCCGGCAAGCTCCTCGGCCAGGTCCGCAACTTCTCGATGCCCGACCTCGAGCGCGCCCTGGCCGCCTCGGCCGAGTTCAACGTGCGCGTCAAGCACTCCCGCGTGCCCCCCGACCGCCTCATGGAGTCCATGGTGCTCACCATCATCCGTGGCCAGGAGATCTAGGATGGGGTCTCCCCGATGGGGTCAGACCCCGACACTGATACTTTTGAGCGGACAGGAGTGCGGGGCACTCAGTCACCGGGGAACTGTATGGTGCCTTCGACCCCGCACCCTGACCGCTCTCATGCCTCTCGTGCTCCCTTCCCGTCTCACTGGTGTCCCGTGGCCCTGAGCCTCGTCGAAGGGCCCGATGCCTGCACGCACCTCGGTGGGCTCGCCCCTGAGAGCGCATCCACCACCTGCTTGAAAGGCTACACTCGTTGGTTCATAATATTGTGCCGTAGGTCAGCCGTCAGAGCGGCGGGAGGAGTGTAAAAAGATGATGAGATCAAACGGGTCGGCCCTGGTCCTCGGTCTCTGCGCGTTGATGCTCTTCGGATGCGGAGCGGGCAAGCCGGACACGAGCACGGATGGCGACTCCGATTCCGACGTCGCGTGGGAGCCTCCTCCCGACGTGGACGATGCGGACGGTGACACCATCGGCGACAACGACGAGGGCCGCCTCGACCACGTGGACACGGATGGCGACACCATCGAGGACTGGGAGGACGACGACTCCGACGGCGACACCATTCCCGACGCAGTGGAGGCCGGCGACGAGTACTCAGGCACGCCGCCGCGCGACGGCGACATGGACGGCACGCCCGACTTCCGCGACCTCGACAGCGACGACAACGGGATCGAGGACTCCCTCGAGTCCACCGACGACCTGGATGGGGACGGCATCCTCGACTTCTCCGACACCGACGACGACGGCGACGGCGTCGACGACGTCACCGAGATCGGCGGCGACTCCTCGGCGCCCGAGGACTTCGACGGCGACACCACCCCGGACTACCGGGACCTGGACTCGGACGACGACAGCATCCGCGACGTGGACGAGGGCCGCGCGGGAGGCGACTTCGACTTCGACGAGGACACGATTCCCGACCGCCACGACCTGGACTCGGACGGCGACGGGTGGACGGACGAGGAGGAGGCCGGTGACGACGATCCCGAGACCCGGCCCGTGGACACGGACGACGACGGGATGCCCGACTTCCGGGACCTGGACTCGGACGGCGACGGCCTGAGCGACGAGGACGAGCGCGATGCGGGCACCTCGCGCACCAACCCCGACTCGGACGGCGACGGCGTCTCCGACCTCATCGAGGTGGGCTACGGCTCGGATCCCAACGATGCGGACGACAGCCCCCGCTCCCGCGGCGACTTCGTCTTCACCGTGGCCTACAACGACCCGGCCGATCCCCCCGACCCGCTCATCGAGCCCGATCCGCTCATGGACACGCTCGTGTTCTCGACCGATCTGCAGCAGGCCGACGTGTTCTTCCTCGTGGACACCACCGGATCCATGGATGGCGAGATCACGAACCTGCGCTCGAGCCTCTCGGACTACATCATCCCGCAGATCCGGACCGTGATCCCGGACGTGTGGTTCGGCGTGGGCGGCTACGACGACTACCCCGAGAGCACTTACGGCGTGGGGTCCGACCTGCCCTTCTACCTGCTCCAGAGGATGACGTCCTCGACCACCGACGCCCAGACCGCGGTCGAGGCCCTGGTGCTGCACGACGGCGTGGACCTTCCCGAGAGCTCGATCCCGGCCCTGTGGGCCACGGCCACCGGCGGCGCGCTCGGCTCGTACGTCCCGGCCCAGACCGCCTGCGCCACCGGCGAGACGGGCTACCCCTGCTTCCGCTCGGGCTCGGTGCCCATCATCGTGCTCATCACGGACGCCCAGTTCCACAACGACAAGACGGGCAACGACCCCTACGTGGGCATCACCCCGGCGCCGCCCTACTACCCGGACACCGTGCTCGAGCTCGTGGCCATCAACGCCAAGGTGCTCGGCGTGTGCTCCGGCTCAGCGCCGGCCATGATGGACCTGGAGGACATCGCCGAGGACACGGGCGCGCTCTACTTCATCACCACCGGCGTCACCCAGCCGCTCGTCACCCAGATCATGCCCGACGGCTCCATGCTCGGCGAGCGCGTGGTCCTCAACATCCAGCGGCTCGCGAACCAGACCCCCATCGAGATCTCGACCCGCGCAGACGACGTGGACGAGGGCACCTGGGACACCGTGGACGCCACCGTGTTCATCGACCGCATCGTGCCCAACACCACGGGCGGCGTCGAGGACCCGGTCCACGCCGGCGTCTTCTGCGTCGGCGGCCTCGCCACCGCGGACCGCTCGTCTCCGCCAGACGGCATCGACGACGTGTTCACGTCCGTGCTTCCCGGCACCACGGTCTGCTTCGACATCTACCCGCTGCGCAACGAGACCATCCCGGCCACCGACACCGTCCAGGTCTACAAGGCCGAGATCAACGTGCTGGGCGACGGCTACACCCTGCTCGACACGCGCGACGTCTACTTCCTCATCCCGCCCATCATCGACGAGCCCATCCTCGTCTAGCCTTCCGCTGCCCCCTTTTCCGCTTCACTGAGCCTGTCGAAGTGAAGCCCGCCGAAGGGCCAACACCGTAGTCACTTCCCCTGTCACTTTCGTTGACTCTCCGATCCCTCCCTGTTCTCTAACCTCGCGTATTACCTGGAGATGATGATTCCATCATCCTGGCCCGTTTATTGAATCTCCTCTTGCGTGAGGGGAGACCTGCCATGCGATCGATAGTGACGTTCCTGCTGTGTGCTTTCGCCGTTCCGGCCTGCCTGCCGACCGGGGACGCCTCGACCGGCCCCCCGCCCAAGCCCTGCCCGGACTCGATGCACATGTCATTCGAGTTCCCGTCTACCCGGGTTCCGCCCGTGGACATCCTCGTCGTGATCGACAACTCGATGAGCATGGCCGAAGAGCAGGCGAACCTGGCCCACTCCTTTCCGAACCTTCTCGGGAAGCTGATCGACCCACCGCGGGATCCGGACTCTGGCAGGCAGCTTCACGCGCCCGTCACGGACATCCACATCGGCGTGGTGAGCACGGACATGGGCACGGGCGGCTACAGCGTCGAGACCTGCTCGGACCCGATCGACGGCGACGACGGCATCCTCCTGCACACCCCCAACCCATCTATTGCAGGGTGTGATGCGTCTTACCCCACGTACCTGTCGTCCGAGTCCGAGGAGCACATCGACCGGATGGCCACGGACTTCGGGTGCATCGCCACGCTCGGCATTGATGGGTGCGGGTTCGAGCAGCAGCTCAAGGCGGGCAAGAAGGCCCTCGTCGATCACCGTGACGGCGCCAACGCGGGCTTCCTCAGGCCGGACTCTCTCGTCATCGTCCTGTACCTCACGGACGAGGAGGACTGCTCGATCGTCGCTGGCGGGGAAGGGATCTTCGACACCCTGGACTCATCGCTGGGACATCTCGGCCTGCGCTGCTACCACCACCCGGAGCTCATGGAGCCCGTGGAGACCTACATCGAGGCCCTCCGGTCGCTCAGGGCCGATCCCGATCGACTCATCGCCGCGTTCCTGGTGGGCGTTCCCGAGCACGACGATTGCCTGGGTCTCGGCAGCGACATTCCGGGTTGCCTCGACCATCCCGACATGGCGGGAGGTGTCGACCCGGTCTCCATGACGCGGCTCACACCCACCTGCGTGACCTCCACGGGCGAGGCCTATGCAGGCCGCAGGTTTGTCGAGATCGCGCAGGCGCTCGGCGAGAGCTCGATCGTGGGCTCCATCTGCACGGACGACTTTCAGCCCTTCATCCGTGACCTCGCCGACCTGGTTCACGACAGGCTCCGTCCGGCGGCGCCGATCCCGCCACTGCCCGTCGAGGCGGACGCGGAGGACCCCTCGCTGTGCCGCGCGTCCTGCACGCTCGTCGAGGTGCTTCCCGACCTGCGCGAGTGCCCGGCCGGCCGGACCTGCGTCACGGACGGGGACGGGCTGTGCACGTTCGAGCAGCACGGGGATGGCTTGCTCCACTCGCTCTGCGAGCTGCCCCAGGTGCCCACGAGGCTTCTGGATCCCGGTGATGACTGCCTCGATGCCACCGTTGCCCACGTTCCCGAGGAAGGAGCCGGCTGGTACTACGTGCCCACCACGTACGGCGTGCCCCGGATCCGCTACGCGGGAGGCGCCTCGCAGGTCCCCGGCTCCACGATGAGGCTCTCGTGCTGCTTCTGAGAAGACCACTCTGCCTCTCTTTCGCGATCCTCTTCGCGGGGTGCATGAGCTGGCCGGAGCTCCCCCTGGGCCCCTGGCCGGAGGGTGAGTGCCCGGACTCCATGCACATGGCATTCGACTACACCGCACCCGTGACGAAGGTGGACGTCCTGCTCGTCATCGACAACTCGATGTCCATGGCCGAGGAGCAGGCCGAGCTGGCGGAGAAGTTTCCCACGCTCGTCCGCTCGCTCCTCGACCCGCCGCTCGATCCCGTGACGGGTCTGCGGGAGCATGTCGCCGTGCACGACATCCATATCGGCGTGGTGAGCACGGACATGGGCACGGGCGGGTACAGCGTCGAGACCTGTTCCGATCCCATCGATGGGGACAACGGCGAGCTCCAGCATTTTCCGAACCCCTCCCTGCCGGGCTGCGATCCGAGCTATCCCACGTTCGTCTCCAATGGAGGCGAGCACGACGCCGGCACCCTAGACTGGCTCTCGACGGCCTTCGGGTGCATCGCCACGCTCGGCATCGACGGTTGCGGCTTCGAGCAGCAGCTCAAGGCGTCGGCCAAGGCGCTCATCGACCACAGGGAAGGGGCCAACGCCGGGTTCCTGCGCCGCGACTCCATCTTGGTGGTCCTCTTCGTCACGGACGAGGAGGACTGCTCGGTCAAGCGCGGCAATGAGAGCCTCTTCGACACTTTGGACTCCAGCCTCGGTCACCTGGGCGAGCGGTGCTTTCATCATCCGTACATGATCGAGCCCGTCGAGACATACGTCGATGCGTTCCGCTC
>JAFDER010000175.1 GCA_019310245.1 Deltaproteobacteria bacterium | reverse complement strand
AGTTTCCCGACGGCCCGCCGCCGGAGGACAGGCTCGCGTCCCTGTACTGGCGGGGATCGGCGTACGACTCCTTCGACGGCACGCAGTGGCACCGCACGCTGGGCCACGGCTCGCTGCTCGAGAGCTGGGGGCGCTACTACGTCCTGACGCCGGATCACGAGCGGGAGGGAGCCGATCCGCAGCGGGACATTCCCGGCCTCGCGCAGTTCGACGTGTTCCTCCAGCCTCTCTACCCGAAGGTCGTCTTCGTTCCCCAGGAGACGGCATACCTGTCGGTTCCCGCCCCCTCGGAGCTTCGAATCATGGGTC
Source organism: Deltaproteobacteria bacterium (assembly GCA_019310245.1). Taxonomy (GTDB): domain Bacteria; phylum Myxococcota_A; class Polyangia; order DRWM01; family DRWM01; genus JAFDER01. The sequence goes on along the minus strand of JAFDER010000175.1, from coordinate 6,799 downwards.
AGAAGCTCAGGTGGGGACCCAGCAACGAGGTGCGCTACTCCGATCCAGGGGCAACCGGCATCCACTACGTCGTGTACATGGACGAGAGATCACACGTCACGCCGACCATGCGTCCCTTCGAGGGCCGCCTCTCGCCCTCCGCGCGATCCCTCGAGCCGTACCTGCAGCACCCCGCGCTCTCGAAGAGATTCAAGAAGCTCGCCGGCGGCTTCGAGCACGATCACCCGGACCCCATGGACCGGGCCCTGGCCGTCGAGACCTGGCTGAGGACCACCATGGGCTACACCACGACGGCCTCGCGCGAGGTCACAGAGGGTTCCGCGCCCATCGACGCCTTCCTGTTCGAGTGGCGCGAGGGCCACTGCGAGTACTTCTCCACGGCCATGGTCATGATCATGCGCGCGACGGACGTGCCGGCGCGCAACATCACCGGGTTCATCGGCGGTGCCTGGAACGACGTGGGCGACTACCTGGCAGTACGCGAGGCCGACGCCCACTCCTGGGTGGAGGTCTACGTGGAGGGCGAGGGATGGATCGTCTTCGACCCCACGCCTCCCTCGGAGGCCCTGCCGGGCGAGGGCAACTCCGTGCTCGTCTTCCTGAGCGAGTTCGTGGACACGGTACGGCTCTCCTGGCACAAGCGCATCATCGCCTACGACCTGACCCAGCAGGCAGACCTGCTGCGCAGGGGCTACCGCAGTCTCTCCGCCATGCGGGGGGCCATGCAGACCCTGGGCAACGTGATGCCGGAGGGTCTGTCCCGCCAGGTCCGCCGCTTCGGCCCGCTCGTCGTCCTCGCGATCATCGTCATCGTCGCCCTCGCCTATCGCAAGAGGCGCAAGGAGCCCGCCCTGCCCCTCTCGAGGACCCACCGCAAGGCCCACCGCAAGGCGCTCGACCTCATCGGCCTCGTCGACAGGCGCCTCGATAACCAGGGCCTCAAGCGCCCCGCCTCGCGCCCTCCCTTCACGCACGCCAGGCTCGTCGCCAGGGAGCTGGAGGATCCCACCCCGCTCAACGACGTGGTGGACGTCTACAACTCGACGCGCTTCGGCGGCAACCCGCTCACGAGCAAGATGTTCGCCTCCCTGAAGAGCCGCATCACGACCATCCGCAGGCAGAACCTGCCACATCCTCAATGAGATCTATGGTATAAATGACGCCGCGGCCGCCCCGCGGCCGGCGAGCGAACCTAGGCAAGGAGAGTCCATGGCCACGATCAAAGCCGCGCCCCGGCCGCCCAGGCTGGCGGTGAGCGGGCTGGACAAGGCCCGCAGCCTTCTGGGAACGAAATCGCCGCATGACGCGATCGTCATCATCACGCCGCTGCCGACGCCCCGGGGGATCCTCGGAAAGAAGCCACTGTCCAGGGTCAAGAAGGCCCTCGACGACCTGCGCAAGGCGGACGCCTCGCTCGAGTCGGGCAGTGCCTCGACCGCACTCGCCCCGGCCCCGGGCCTGCCCGGCAAGAGGCTCGTCGTGGGCTGCACGGGCCGGCTCGACCGCTTCACCGACGACGTGCGGCTCTACGCCGAGGCCGGCGAGGCCGCGATGACGAAGGCGTGGAAGGCCGGAGCCAAGGACCCCCTGTTCATCGTGCTCTCGCCGTCCGAGGCACGCTACGCCCACGCGGCCGACGTGGCCCTCATGGGAGCGCTCTCGAGCCTCTGGCGCTCCGTCGAGGCGCGACTGTCCCAGCCGCGCAAGGGCCCGAAGGTGCGCTCCATCGGAGTGCTGGACTCGAAGCCGCGCTCGTCCCTCCCCACGCTGGTCCGCGCGCTGGAGCAGGGCCGCGCCGTGGCGCGCGACATCGGGGGCACGCAGGCCGAGATCATGACACCCGAGGCCGTGGCCTCCTACGTCGAGGACGTGTTCGAGAAGGGCCCGGTCTCCGTCACGATCGACCGCGACCTGGCCTCCATGGAGAAGGGCTACCCGCTCCTGTGGAACGTCTCTCGCGGGTGCAACCACGTGGAGCGCTACCTGCCTCGCGTCATCCGCATGGAGTACTCGCCCGAGAACCCGAAGCGCACCGTGTTCCTCGTGGGCAAGGGCGTGACGTACGACACGGGCGGGCACAACATCAAGATAGGAGCCGGCATGGCCGGCATGAGCCGCGACAAGTGCGGCGCCGGCTCCGTGGCGGGAGTCATGCGCGTGGTCCAGCTGCTCAAGCCTCCCGACACCCGGGTGGTGGCATACCTGGGCATGGTGCGAAACGCCGTCGACGCCGAGGCCTACGTCACGGACGAGGTCTTCACGTCCCGCGCCGGCGTGCGCGTGCGCATCGGAAACACGGACGCCGAGGGCAGGCTCGTGCTGGCCGACTGCCTCGCCGCCGCGCGCGAGGAGGCAGAGAAGGCCCACAACCCCACGCTCCTGACCGTCGCGACCCTCACGGGCCACGCCGTGCGCACCGTGGGCCCCTACCCCATCGCCATCGAGAACGGCCCCGCGCTGGACGCTTCCGTGGGCGCCATCCTCGGCCGCGCCGGCAGCGCCTGGGCCGAGCCCTTCGAGATCTCGCGCCTGAGGCGCGAGGACTTCGAGGCCGTGGCGTCGAAAACGGACGGCGAGGACGTCCTGTCCATGAACGCGAACATCAACGCGTCGACGCCCCGGGGCCACCAGCTACCCATGGCGTTCTTCCAGATCGCCGCCGGCATGGAGAAGGACGGCAAGTGCGCCCTGCCGTACGTCCACGTCGACATCGCGGGCTCCAGCGTCAAGGGCGCCGACTGGGCCTACGGCAAGCCCCTCGCCTCGTCCGTGGTGCCCCTGTACCAGGCTCTCATCGCCTGATGATCGACCCCGACCGCCTCTCCCTCATCCGCCTCGAGGCCGAGGCCTCCCTCGAATCAGAGATCGAGCGCAAGCACGGCCGGGTGATCCGGAAGATGGTGCGCGAGATCGAGGACTACTTCGTCGAGATGGACTACGAGGAGATGGTCCGCGACGAGGACAACGAGGACGAGGAGACGGCCCGCTACGAGCGGCAGGTCGCGCTCGCGCAGGGCATCATCGTCACGCGCAAGACCTCGGCGCACCTCTACGATCTCGTGGACCGGGCCATGCGCAACATCGGCCTCTCGCCGCCCAGGGACCTCACGATCAACATCAAGCGCGTGTTCGACCGCTCGGGCGAGGACCTGTTCAACGCGTTCTGCGTGCACGCGGGCGACACGACCTTCATCTCGTTCACGCCCATGCTCCTCAACGTCCTCTCGGACGACGAGATCCTCGACGTGATCGGCCACGAGCTCGGCAACGCGGCATCCGAGATCCCGCGCTTCCTCGAGGACTACTTCTACTTCGCCTGGGGCCGCTGGGAGGACGGCCTCGTCGACGTCGATCCGGACATCTCGAGCCGCGACCTCGATCGCCTCACCGCGGACGTGAGCGAGATTCTCGATGAGCACTTCGACCACGAGACGGATGCCAAGATCGTCCGCCTCATGAGGCTCAAGGAGATGACGTCCGACCGCTTCGGCCTCCTGGCCTCGCGCTCCCTCGAGCGCTCCTGCTCCTCGCTCATGCGACAGGAGACTCTCGGTCTCTCGCCGCGCTTCTTCGACTACGACCACCGGCATCTCATCCACCAGCTCGACGAGCTGGGGCAGATGCACAAGGACCCGGCCACGCGATGGCTCTTCGACGCCACCCACCCCGTGCTCCCGGCCCGCATCGCGGCCATCGAGGTCTTCGCCCGCACCGAGCGCTACCACCGTCTCCTCGACTCGACGCTCTCCGACGTGCTCGACGCCGCCGCCGAGCGCGAGGCACTGGACGCCATCCTGCGCAAGTCCGAGCTCATCCCCGAGGGAGAGGACCTCGCCGAGGTCCGCCTCGTGGCCTGCCTGTTCCACCGGGTACTGAGCTCCGAGCGCAGGCTGCGCTCCGCCCCCCAGATCGTCCGCCGCCTCGTGTGGGAGTTCTACCGCGACTTCTACGCCTCCATCCCTCCGGAGGTCTTCGACATCGAGTTCCGCAAGTGCACGTCCCTCATCAAGGACCTGGGCAAGACCGTGTCGAAGAAGCCGCTCAAGGACCGCAAGGGGCTCGTGCGCGACATCGTGGCCTTCATCAAGGACCAGCACCTCATGACCCGCGACGGACGCGACCACATCGTCTCCGCGGCCCAGGCCATCGGCCTTCCCAAGACCGTGCCGGTCACGTACCTCAAGCGCGTGGGAGCCTGGCGCCGCTTCACCCGCAGCCGCTAGCTTGCTCCATCCCACCACCTACACTAAAATAGTGCTGAACGTGCAGTAGCCATGAGCCACCGACTCCGACATCTCTCCACCCTCTGCCTGCTCCTTGCACTGCTCGCGTGCGGCAGGATCGAGCCCGTGGACCCGGACGCCTCGGACGACTCATCCACCGAGCCGGCCGCGGACTCGACCACCGACACCGGCCCTGACCCGCGCATCGACGTGACCGGCGACTGCCCGCCCGTGCGCATCCCGTTCGAGGCCGAGGACATGACGCTGACAGGCTTCGTGACGGACACGAGCACCCGCCCGGAGATCGGAGACTACATCTACTCCGAAACGAACACGGCTCGGGCCAGCATCGACATCGGCATCCCGTGCACGGACGAGTACGTGCTCTGGGGCCTCGTCTGGTGGGAGGACGACAGCAACGACTCCGTCTTCTGGGAGTGGGACTCGAGCGGCACGCCCATGGTCTGGGACTTCCTGCAGTGCAGCGGCACCACGCCCCGCTGGCACTGGGACCAGGTGACCGGCCGTCCGGACTCGATGTACTGCAGGGAGCCGGCAGAGGACCCCGAGATCTTCGTGCTCACAGAGGGTGACCACACCTTCGCGCTCACCAACCGCGAGCTCTACAGCACCGTGGCGGAGTTCGTGCTCACGAACGACATGAGCTACACGCCCCCGTTTCCCTGAGCTTGTCGAAGGGCCCTGAGCCTAGGGGCAGCCCACACGCGAGAACGTCACGTCCGAGTCCGCCACCGAGTTCATCTCCTCCCACGCCACCCCGAACGCGCTCCCGTCCCACGCCAGCACCGGGCTCACCGCATCCGACGTTCCGTCCGAGGCCACCACCGCCTCGCCGAGCACGTCCAGCTCGAAGGTGTACCTGCGAACCACGACGCTCTGCCGCCCTCCCCCGTACCTGCTCCACGCCACGCCGATGCCGAGCCCGTCGGCCACCTCGACCCACACGGGCCGCCCCGGGCTCGAGCTCGCCACCTGGTCCACGAACACGTCCGTGCCCACCACGCTCCCGCCCTCGCTCACCCGCATCACGTACCCGGCCCTGAGCCCCGCCAGCTTCCTGCCGGCCCACCCCACCACGAACTCCGACCCGGTCCACGCGATCGAGCACGTGTACACCTCGTCGAACACGGTCGTGATCGCCGTGTCGGTCACCACGTCCACGCCCATCCTTGAGACTGTCTTGAAATACAATTGGCGGCTACCAGCGCGATCATCTCCCCAGCAAATTCCAAAACTGGAACCTGTCCATGCAGAATCAAAATGTCCAAAAACAGAACCTGCACCACCAGTAACCGGAAACTCATATGAGCGAATGAGGGTTACCGGTTCAACATCTGCAATGTAAAGTCGAGTACCTGCCCTCATATCGAGCCATGAAAAGCCCCAAGCACTTCCTGTCCAATTGACGCGTATCGACTCAACTCCATTCTCGGCTGTGCTGATGTTAACTTCGACGGTTACAGGCTCACCGTTCTCGGCCACGCGAACACCCCAGACATCCGCGTTGCCATATCGACTATCCTGAAACCCCACGACGAACTCGGAGCCTGACCAGGCGATGTCGCCGGCGATGTTCAGGTTCGGGCCGGCGATGCGGGCGCCGCCGCCCAGGGACGAGCCGGTGAGGTCCAGGGCCTCGGTGTAGAGCCCGAGACCGGCGCCCGGGTTCTCGCTCCAGGCGATGAGAAAGCTCGTGGTGCCGTAGGCGAGCGCGGGGCCGAGGGCGTCGGTCGAGGCGCCGGCCACCGTGACGTCGGAGATGAGCTCGTCCCAGAGGCCCTCGTCCACGTCGTCGCCGCAGTCGTCGTCGGCCCAGTTGCAGGTCTCGGTGGGCGGCGTGCAGGAGGAGGGGGAGGGGATCGCGCAGGCGTCGGTGCACGCGCCCGCGCCGGTGGAGCCGCAGGTGGTGGTGCAGGTCACGTCCGCGCCGGCGATGCAGTCGAACCCGTTGTCGGCGCCGAGCACGCAGTCGTCGTCCAGGCCGTTGCAGGTCTCGTCGGGGGGGATGCAGGCGCCGGGAGGCGGATCCTGGCAGGTGTCGAGGCAGGCGCCCGTGCCCGTGGACCCGCACGTGGTGGTGCAGGCGACCTCGGCGCCGGCGGCGCAGTCGAACCCGTTGTCGAGCACGTCGTCGCAGTCGTCGTCCAGGCCGTTGCAGGTCTCGTCGGGAGGCGTGCACTCGGAAGGGGCCGGGAGGTTGCAGGAGGAGTCGCAGGTGCCCGTGCCGGTGGAGCCGCAGGTCGTGGTGCACTCGACCTCGCTGCCCTGGGGGCAGGAGTCCACGTCGAAGTTGTCCACGACGCCGTCGCAGTTGTCGTCGAGGCCGTTGCACGGGTCGGACTCGCCCGCGTAGTCGCACTCGTACTCGCATCCGGTGACTTCGCAGGCTTATAATATCAGGAGGTTATCTGGTGTTTGTGACAATACTGTGACAAGCCGCGCTCAGCTTCTCGGCAGCATCGTCCATATCCTTATCGGCCAGTCGTGCGTACCGCTGAGTGGTCTGCGGCCTGGAATGGCCCAACCACTTGCCAACCACTTCCAGACGGACGCCC